>NZ_JBBUKT010000005.1:300000-451294 GCF_038066715.1 Luteolibacter sp. Y139
CGGGCCTTTCCGATCTGACCTGACCATGTCCACTTCACCTGCCATCGAACGCATTGTCACTCATCCGGGTGGCTCGCATAAGGACGAGCTTCTTGCGTGCAGCTTGCTGGCTGCGGTGCATGGGGTGGAGATCCTGCGGCGGGAGCCGACGGCGGAGGATCTGGCGGATCCGGCGACGGCGGTGGTGGATGTGGGTGGCGAGCATGCGCCGGAGCGGAACAATTTCGACCATCACCAGTTTCCCGCGGATCATCCGCCGGTGTGTGCGCTGAGCCTGGTGCTGCAGCATCTGGGTCTCTACGAGGATGCTCGTACTTTCTGCGATTGGCTGGAGCCGGCGGAGTGGTTCGACACGCGCGGGCCGAATGTGACGGCGAAGTGGCTGGGGCTGGACCGGGATACGCTGGCGAAGCTGAATTCGCCGATCGATGTGACCTTGCTGCGGCGGTTTGCGAAGGCGAGCCGGCTGGCGCCGGGCGATGTGATTTATGAGATGATGCGGATGACCGGCCAGGATCTGATCGATTATGTGCGGTCGCTGCGGCTGCGGTTGGATTTCGTGGCGGCGCATGCGCAGCTGTGGACGGTGGCGGGTGAGGAGATCCTGTTCCTGCCGCGGACGGAGCCGATGCCGGATGAGCCGTCGTCGGGGATCGGACGTTATTTGGAGTCGATCGGGAAGGAGAAGGAGGTTTCGGCGCTGGTGTATCCGGACCGGCGTGGGACGGGCTATGGGCTTTCGCGGAACAATGATCACCCGGCGTTTGATTTCACGCGGATCGAGGGTGAGGCGGATGTGCACTTCGCGCACGCGCGCGGGTTTGTGGCGAAGACTTCGGCGGCGGATTTGGGAAGGTTGAGGGAGTTGTTGGAGGTGGCGCGGGTTTGATGGGGTTTCAATTAACCGCAGAGAGCGCAGAGATCGCAAAGATGGGGATCGGGGACTGAGGGCTTTCCGCTTTTCCGGTATGCTTAGGAGAGCGGAAAAGCGGAATTCCCGGCAACGTGAGTTCTATTTTTGGTGCCGTCGAAATAGTCTCCGGGCTTCTATCGTCTGGTAGGATGTGATGCGGCTTTCCAAGCGTCTTGTGTGGCTTCTCCTGCTTCTGCCGTGCTCGCTGCCGGCGCGGGCTGCTGAAGACGAGGCTTGGCGGGCGATTCTCGGGCGCTGGAAGCAGGCGTCGGAGAAGGAGATCAAAGGTGTTGAGGATGCCTTTGATCTTGAGGCATCCGCGAAGGAGGTGCGTGCCTGGATTTCTGCGGGTGCGCGGGAGATGGAGCCGGTGACGGAGAGGAGTGCCCGGCAGAAGTATTCGTATATCGCCTTTGATTTTATCGTCGCGAAGGGTTGGGCGGCGGCGGGAGACTATGAGAAGGCGCTGCGATATCTGAAGGCCGGGGCTGCCCAGCCGGGCGTGTTTCTCCATGAAACGCGGAATCCGAATTACTTCGCGCTCGATGTTTTCAAGCTCCACGCGGAGATCATGGCCCGTACCGGCAAGGTCTTCGATATCCCGTATTCGGGATACCAAGTGTTTGCGGGGCCGTCTTCAAAAGGGGTGTCGCGCTATGCTTTCGTCTGGGAGCCGGAGGGAGACGAAATTGGCAGCATCACGGTTCAGGGAGTGGACGAGGACGAGCAGCGTTTCGAAATCACGCTCCTCGAATGCGGGCCCGACAAGCGTTGTCGATATGGCGACAGCGCTCAAGTGGTCAGCAAGCGAGGAAGGCTGAAGGTGTCCACGGCGGAGCGCCGGGACGGGTTCGTGCTGGTCTTGAGAGGCGTGACGAAATTCGTGGAATTCAAAGGTGAACTCATGGTTCCGTTCGTGCGTCCTTCGGAGCGGGCGAAGATCGAGCTGCGCCTTGATCGTGAGGACGGGATCGAGCAGCCGGTGGTGGCGATTGCGCGGATGGGGCAGATCTAGCGTTGGCCGCGTCCTTGTGGATGGGGAGCGGGAGTCTCACGATGCGGCTTTGTGGCCGCTAGTCAGCGACGCTCATAGAGACGCCGCTACAATTTGGTGGGCGAGCTGAGGGTTTCCGAGGGCGGTGAGAACTGCTTCGACCGCACTCGGAGAGTGCGGACTACTTTGGCGTGGGGGTCACTCTGGCACTCCACTATTCCCGAATGCCTCTATCGTGGAATTATTGGAGTGATGGATGGTCCGGTGTGAAGGGGTGGATGGGCGCGAATTGCTACGGGTGTTTCCGTAATTTTTGCGGGGTGGTTGGGGAGAGCGGTGGAGGTGGTGTGGGGTGGTCCGCGAGGGCGAGGTGGGTCCTTTCCGCGGGTGTGTGGCGAAAACGTCAGCGGGGGATTCGTTGAGAATGAGGTGGTTGTTAGGGCGGGTGGGGCTTTGACACCGAAACGTCACCGGAAGTGTGACGCGAGCGTGACGGAAGCGTCACTTGAGGTGGATTGAGAGGGAACGGGGTGGGCGGCATATGGCGCGGGCTTTGAGGGAACCCACCATGCCCGTCGTCCCGACATCCTTCCGACTTTTCCAACGTCCGCCGGGCGTGGGGTGGTTGTGTTTATTTGGGGTTATTTCCTCTGCGGTGGTTGCCGAGGAGGCAGGTCCGGCTCAGGCACCTGCCGCTGTTGCGGAAGCGGCGCCGGCACCGCGGCCGATGTATATCCGCCAGTATCGCGTGCGGGGATCGAAGACGCTGAGTGCGGCGGAGGTGCAGACGGCGGTGTATCCTTATCTCGGGCCGGGGCGCTTGCCGACGGATGTGGATGCGGCGCGGGCGGCGCTGGAGAAGGCCTATCACGACAAGGGCTTCAAGGCGGTGTCGGTGATCATTCCGGAGCAGCGGATCCGCCAGGGCATCGTGATGCTGCAGGTGGAGGAGAATCCGGTCGGGCGCTTGCGGGTGCGCGGGGCACAGTTCACCTCGCCCTCGGCGATCACGTCGCAGGCGCACTCGATGGAGGAGGGCAAGCCGATCGACTTCACGGGTCTAACAGAAGAGGTGACGGCGATGAACCAGATCCCGGGCCGGACGGTGACGCCGTCGCTGAAGCCCGGCGTGGTGCCCGGCACGGTGGATGTGGATCTCACGGTGAAGGACGAGCTGCCGGCGCATGGCAGCCTGGAGCTGAACAACCGCTACAGCGCGGATACCGAGCCGCTGCGGCTGAATGGCGCGCTGTCCTATGACAATCTCTGGCAGCTGGGGCACTCGGCCGGTGTGAATTTCCAGATCGCTCCCGAGGACACCAATGACGCGCTGGTCTACGGCGGCTACTACATGGTGCGGCTGCAGGATCACCCGATGTGGTCGATCATGCTGCAAGGGACCAAGCAGGACAGCGATGTCTCGACGCTGGGTGGAGCGAACTCGTTGGGCCGCGGCGAGATCATCGGCATGCGTGCGATCCGGACGCTGCCGGTGGGGAAGAATCTCTATCACTCGCTGAGCCTGGGCTTCGACTACAAGCACTACAACGACTCGACGACCATCGGCGGCATCTCGCTGCCCGCGCCGATCACCTACTATCCCTTCAGCGCGCTCTACACGGCATCGATCCAGGGCAAGGCGGCGACGAAGGACAAGGTGGACCGCATCGACATCAATGCGGGCGTGACGTGGGCCTTCCGCGGCCTCGGCGATTCCGAGTATGACTATGCGACGAAGCGCTACCTGGCGAACGGCGGCTTCATTTACTTCCGCGGCGATATTTCGAAGACGCGCGACCTGACGAATGGCTTCCAGTGGTTCGCGAAGATCCAGGGGCAGGCCTCGAACGAGCCGCTGATCAATGCGGAGCAGTTCTCCGGCGGCGGCCTTGGCACGGTGCGCGGCTACCTCGAGTCGGCGGTGGTGGGTGACGATGGCATCTTCGGCACCTTTGAATTCCGCAGTCCCTCGCTGCTGCCGAAGAGCTGGAGCCATGGCGAGGAAGACGACCTGCGCGTGTATGCCTTCATCGATGGCGGCGTGACCAGCATCCACGATGCGCTGCCGGCGCAGAGCAGCGGCGAGCAGCTGGGCAGTGTCGGTATTGGCACACGCGGGCGGATGTTCGAGCACTTCAATGGTTCGCTGGATGCTGCCTATCCGCTTTTCGACAGTCCCACGGGCGACGACCAAAACGTGATGTACACCTTCCGCCTGTGGGGCGACTTCTGACCGATTGCCGATTGATTTGATCCTTCCCGATTCGTTTCACCATGACCTTCCGTCTTTTCACCATCTCCGCGCTGCTTGCCGCAGCTCCACTTCACGCCGCTGACGAAAAAGCAGCCGACGGCTGGTGGAATCCCGCGTGGACGCAACGCCAGAAGATCACGATCGATGCCGGTGCGGAAACCAAGCTGCCTGATGCGACCGGCCCGGCGAGCGTGCTGATCCGCCTGCATGATGGCAATTTCCAGTTCGACAAGGTGGCGCAGGGCGGCGCGGACCTGCGCTTCGTGGGCGACGATGGCACGGTCTATCCGCACCAGGTGGAGAAGTTCGACTCCTCGCTGCTCAATGAAGGCCTGGTGTGGGTGAAGGTGCCGGAGATCTCGCCGGGCGGGCCGACGACCTTCAATCTCTACTATGGCAATGGCGCGCCGGACGCGGGCAACAAGCCGACGGATGCGTACGACGAGAATACCGCGGCGCTCTATCACTTCGCCGAGACGGCGGGCAATCCCGCAGACGCGACCGCGAATGCGAACAATGCCTCGAACGCTGGCGTGTCCTCGCAAGGCTCGCTGGTGGGGAACGGCCTGCGCCTGCTCGGCAACGGCGAGCCGGTAACCATCCCGCCGACGCCATCGCTGGCGTGGTCGGAAGGACAGGCCGCGACGGTGTCCGTGTGGATCAATCCTTCGGCGCTGGAAGCGAATGCGGTGATCCTTTCCCGCAGTGAAGGTGGCAAGTTGTTCCGCCTGGTTTTGGACAAGGGCGTGCCGGTCGTGGAAGTCGGCAGCACGCGCAGCACGGCCGGAGCTCCGCTGCCGGAGAAGGCATGGGCCCACCTCGCGGTGGTCAGCAATGCCGGTGCGGTGAAGCTTTATGTGAATGGCGCGGAATACTCGCTCGCCCAGGCAGCGCTGCCTGCGCTGAACAGCGCGATCGCCATCGGCGGAGATGGCACGGGTGGCCGCTTCAAGGGTGAGATCGATGAGCTTCGTTTCGACAAGGTGGCACGCAGCGGCGGCTGGGTGAAGCTGGCTGCGGTTTCGCAGGGCACCACGGATGCCGCGCAGCGTCTGGTTTCGCTTGGCTCCGCGGACGCGGGCACGGGCGGTGGCGAGAAGAAGCACAGCGGCGGTGTGATGGAGCACCTGGCGCTCTTCGGCGACATCGCGCACAACATGATGTTCGACGGCTGGATGGCGATCGGCGTGTGCATCATCATGATCATCGCGGGCTGGACGGTCGCGATCAAGAAGTTCGCCTACCTCAACTCGATCGACAAGGGCACGAAGGAATTCATGCGGCTGTGGAAGAACCTTTCCAGCGACTTGACCGCGCTCGATCACAGCGACAAGGCCAGCGTGAAGAGCCTGGGCGGCACTGCTCCCGATACGGCCACCGAGGCACTGATCCGCAAGTCGCCGCTGTTTGAAATCTATCAGATCGGGTCGACCGAGATCCGCCACCGCCTGGAGCAAGACCGCGCGCACCGCAAGGGCCTGACGGGTCGCTCGATCCAGGCGATCCGCGCCAGCCTCGATGGCGGCCTGGTCCATGAGACACACCGCCTGACGAACGGGCTGGTGTTCCTCACAATGAGCATCGCGGGTGGCCCGTATGTCGGCCTGCTCGGCACGGTGGTCGGGGTGATGATCACCTTCGCGATCATCGCGAAGAGCGGCGAGGTGAACGTGAACTCGATCGCGCCCGGCATTGCGTCCGCGCTGCTGGCGACGGTGGTCGGCCTGGTTGTCGCGATCCCGGCGCTCTTCATTTACAGCTACCTGAACTCGCGCATCAAGAACGCCACAGCGCTGATGCAGGTCTTCATCGACGAGTTCGTCGCGAAGATGGCCGAGTTCTACCAAGGGTCGGAAAACTCCGGCACGGTCTCCAAGACCATCGAGTAATCCCTAACAAAACCAACGTCCTGCCATGGCCTCTGCCGACGACAAGAGCTACGACGACATCAACGTCACGCCGATGGTGGACCTCTACCTGGTGCTGCTGCTGATTTTCATCATCATGACCACTGCCGGCGTGCAGGGGGTGAAGGTGGAGCTGCCGCGCGCGAGCAAGGCGGCCGCGCCGAAGATGGACGGCCCGAAGATGCAGGCCATCACCGTGGACAACCAGGGCAAGATCCGCCTGAACACCACGCCGATCGGCTCGCTGGCCGAGCTGGAAAGCAAGCTGAGTGCGGTGAAAGCCGCCGCCCCGGAAACGCCGGTGGTGGTGCGCGGTGACCGTGCCGCGCAGTACCAGGGTGTGATGGACGTGCTCGATGTGGTCGGGCGCGTGGGCATCACGAAGATCGGCCTTGCCACCGAACCCGCCAAGTAACCGTCATGGCTTTCGCAGAAAAGATCATCAGCGGTGTCATTGGCCTGAGTGTGGCCTTTGTCGCGCTCGCGTTCACGTCCTGCAGCAAGGAGGAGCCGAAGAAGAAAAAGGCCGCGGTCGTCGAGATCACGCTGCCGCCTCCTCCTCCACCACCGCCGCCGCCGCCACCACCACCGAAGGAAGAACCGCCGCCGGAGGAGCAGAAGCAGGAGATGATCGCGCAGGAGGAGATTCCGCAGGAGGCTCCGCCCGAGCCCGATGCATCGAATGATGAGCCTGCGGGAGACAATGGCGCCGACCTTCCCTCGGGGAATGGTGAGGGCAATGGCTTCGGCCCAGGTGGCAAGGGAGGCAAGGGCGGCACTGGCAGCGGTCGCCGCGGCATTCCCGCCGGCAAGTATGACGGCGCGGCGCGGATGCTGATCCGCACGCTGCAAGCCGAGTTGACGCGCAATTCGAAGACGAGCCATGCGGCCTTCAGCGCGAAGGTGGCAGTGTGGGTCGATTCCACCGGTCGCGTGACGAAGGTGAAGCTGAGTGGTTCCTCCGGTAGCTCCACGGCGGACGACGCGCTCCGCAACGACCTGATCGGCTTCCAACTCCCCGAGTCGCTGCCTTCCGACATGCCGATGCCGATCCACATGCGGCTCTCCGGCAAGAAGACCAAGTGATCCCGATTTCCCCCTGCAAGGCCAACTGATTGACCTTTTTCATCCCAATGCTCCGCTACGATTCCCACCTCCCTCTTTCCACGTTGCTCGCGCTTACCTTGCAAGCGGGACTGCTGCACGCCCAGGAGGCCGCCCCCGGAGGGGCGGTTCCTGAGGAACCCGGCAGCGACCTGCCGGCTCTAACAGAGCCGCAGACCACGGCGCCGGTCGATGCCGCGAATGGTCCTGCCGCAATGATGGCCGGCGGCGGCGTTTCCCAGAACGTGACCATCAACCTGATCAACCGCCTGGTGAAGCGCGGGGTGCTGAGCGCGGAAGACGCGAAGGACCTCGTGACGATGGCGCAGGCCGATGCCGAAGCGGCGCGGCTGCGCGATGAGTCGATGCGGGTCGCGATTGCCGATGCTTCCGCGCCACCGGTGGAGCAGGGCGATGTGGGCGTGAGCTACGTGCCGGAGCCGGTGAAGCAGCAGATGCAGACCGAGATCAAGGCGCAGCTGATGGCGGAGGCGCGCGAGCGTGAGTATTCCGCGAAGAATCCGGAGCCGGAGTGGAAGAAGCAGTGGAAGGTCTTCGGTGACCTGCGCACGCGCTACGAGGGCACCTACTTCGGCGATAGCAACGACAACACCGGCGCCTTCCCGAACTTCAACGCGATCAACACCGGCGCGCCCTTCGATGTCTCGGGCACGCAGTTCTCGCCGCAGCTCAACGTCGACCAGGACCGCGATCGTTTCCGCTTCCGCTTCCGGGCGGGTGCTGCGATCGAGCTTGAGGACGGCTTCAGCGGTGGCTTCCGGGTGGCGACGGGCGAGAGCAGCTCGCCGGTCTCGCCGAACCAATCCTTCGGTGCTTCGGGCGGCAACTTCTCGAAGTATGCGCTGTGGCTGGACCGGGCGTTCCTCTCCTACAACTTCGGCAAGCAGCTGGATGCGGATGTGAACATCGACATCGGGCGCTTTGACAATCCGTTCTTCTCGTCCGAGGTGATGTGGGATGATGACATCGGGATGGACGGGATCGCGATCCGCGGTTCGCACCAGGTCAATGACACGGTGAAGGTCTTCGGCAGCGGCGGTGCATTCCCGATCTTCAACACCGACTACAATTTCGCGACGAACAATCCGGCGAAGTTCGAGAGCACGGACAAGTACCTCTTCGCCGGGCAGATCGGCGTGAACCTGAAGCTCAAGGAGGACCTGACGGCGAAGTTCGCGGTGGCCTACTATGACTTTAGTGGAGCCGAGGGCGAGTTTTCCACGCCTTACACGCCGCTGACCTCATCGGATGCGGGCGATACCGATGGCACGCGCCCGTCCTTCGCGCAGAAGGGGAATACCTACATGCCGCTGCGGGTGATCATCCCGGATGCGAGCAATGGCTTCGGCACGACGAACCAGTGGCAGTACTTTGGCCTGGCGACGCCGTTCAAGAACGTGACGATGACCGGCCGCCTCGACTACGACGGCTACGAGCCGATCCGCCTGTCCGCGGTGGGTGAGCTGATCAAGAACGTGGCCTTCGACGAAGGCCGCCTGTCCGCCTATGGCGTGAACAACCGGGGTCCGACCGGTGCGGGTGGCAACAGCGCCTTCGAAGGTGGCGACTCGGCGTGGTTCCTCAATCTGATCGCCGGCAGCCCGTCCTTCGACAAGCGCGGCGACTGGAATGCCTTCCTCGGCTACCGCTATGTGGAGTCGGATGCTGTCATCGACGGCTTCACCGATTCCGACTTCGGCGGCGGTGGCACCAACATGAAGGGCTTCACCATCGGTGGAAACTACGCCCTCTCGCCCTCGGTGCGCCTCGGTGCGCGCTGGATGAGCGCCAATGAAATCGCAGGACCCACGCTGCAGAGCGACGTCCTCCAGTTCGACATCAACGCCAAGTTCTAACCATGTCCCGCTCCCTTTTGCTCCTTTCCGCCTGCCTGTTGCCCTTCGCCGCCGTGCGCGGTGAGGAAGCCGCTGCCGCGGAAGACCCGCAAGCCGCCGCGAATGCCAAGCTGCGCACGGCGCTGCGCGATAGCATGCTCCAACTCCGGACCGCCCAGACCGAGGCCCAGCAGGCCAAGGCCGACAAGGAGGCTGCCGATGCGAAGATCACCGAGCTGACCAAGAAGGCCGACGCGCTGGCGAAGCAGTCGGCCGAAGACCAGGCGGCCTCGAAGAAATCGATCGAGAGGCTGACGGTGGACTACAAGTCGCTGGAAGAGAAATACGGTGCGCTAGATGCGACGCTGGCGAAGTGGAAGGAGGGCTATACCAAGGCCGCCGCGGTCGCGAATGCGAAGGAAGCGGAGCGTGCGAAGCTGGCCGACGAGAAGTCGGTGCTGCAGGCGAAGGTGCGCGATCACAAGGCGCAGAACCTGGAGCTCTATCGCCTGGCGACCGAGATCCTGGAGCGCTACCGCAGCTTCAGCGTGGGTGAAGCGCTCAAGGCGCGTGAACCCTTCACCGGCATCACCAAGGCGCGCCTTGATACGCTGGTGCAGGACTATCGTGACAAGGTGGAGGATGCACGAATTCCCGCCGAAGGAGAAAAGAAGAAACCTACCCCCTGATCGCAGCGGATCACCTGCGCCGGAGTTGATTTGTTCCACTGCTCCCGTCCCCCTCTTTCCCCCGATTGTTCCCGTTCCCTTTTGTTTTCATGCATTATCGCATTCTTATTTCCTGCCTCGCCCTGCTTGCGCCGTTGTCCGCGCAGACCAAGCCAGCCGCTTCTTCTAACAAAACCGTGGTCGCCAAGGTGGGTGATGCGGAAGTGTATGTGGAGGACGTGCAGAACTGGCTGGCCGGACTTGAACCTGCGCAGCGCGAGGCCGCGGCGAAGCAGCCATCGCTTCTAACAGAGGCGGTGCGCACGCTGCTGGTGCAGCGGCTGGTGTTGCAAGAAGCCGAAGGAAAGAAGTGGGGAGATCGCCCGGAGGTGGCGGCGAAGATCGAGCGCTCGCGGGCGACGATCGTGGCCGAGAGCTACCTGCGCTCGATCGCCGAGCCGGAAGCGGATTTTCCTTCGGAAGAGCTTTTGAAAAAGGCCTATGACGGCGCGGGCGATGCGCTCAATGTGCAACGCCGCCACAAGCTCGCGCAGGTTTTCATCGCTGCTCCTGAAGCGGCGAAGGATAAGGCTGCCAAGGAAGCCGAAGTGGCCGACGTGAAGAAGAAGCTGGCTGCTCCGAATGCCGACTTTGCCGCGATCGCGCGTGCTTCCAGCGAGGAAGCGACGTCCGCTGGCAAGGGTGGCGAGATCGGCTGGCTGGATGAGAACCTCATCGAGGAAGGCATCCGCACGGAGATCACGAAATTGTCCAAAGGCGGGGTAACTGGTGCCATCCAACTCAAGGACGGCTGGCACTTCGTAAAAGTACTAGATCGCGAGGAACCGCGGAAGCTGAGCTTTGACGAAGTGAAGCCCCGTCTAGCCGAGAGGCTCCGTGAGCAGCGTGCGCAGGCCGCCAGCCAGGAGTATGTGGCGAAACTGTTACGTGATCATCCGGTCGTCATCAACGAGATTGAGCTTCCGAAGGTTCTCGCCGAGCCGAAGTCCAAATAACCCCACGCGCTTTCGCTTTCCCTCACATGTCACCCGCTCGCCACCCGCACCGTCTCCTCCGCTCATCGCAGCTCGCAGGCACCGCATTGGTCCTGCTTGGAGAATTGGGTCTGCTCACCGGGCCAGCGATGGCCGGTGACATTTTGCGAGGTGGCAGGGCAGCAGGTTCAGCGCCGACGGGTGCGGCGAATCCAGTGGGCACCACGCCGCCACCGATCGTGCCGGCGGGTGGGACGACGCGTGACTCGCTGGCGCGGACCGCGATGGCGATCCAGTCGGTGCAGGCGATGCAGCTGGCCGCGCGCAATCTTGCGAACAGCGGTGGCAATCACGCGAACACGAATCCTTCGGGTAGCGGTGCAGTCTTGCCAGATGTGCCGGATGGTCTTGGCACGGGTGGCTTGCAGGTCGACTCGCGGGTGACGGGACCGAACTCGACTTTCTGGAAGGGTGCGAACCTGCCGGTGCAGAGCACGACTTCCGGTGGCACCACCACGGTGACGGTGAAGCAGACGGCGCAACAGGCGCTGCTGAACTGGGAGACGATGAACGTCGGCAAGAATACGACGCTCACCTTCGACCAGACCGATGGCGGCTCGAACGTGGGGCAGTGGATTGCGTTCAACTTCGTCAACGACCCGCTCCTGAACCCGACCCAGATCCTCGGCAACATCGAGGCGAAGGGGCAGGTGTACGTGATGAACCGCAACGGGATCGTCTTCGGCGGCAAGTCGCAGGTGAATGTCCACGCGCTGGTGGCATCCGCGCTGCCGATCAACACGAACCTGATCGACCGCGGTCTGCTGAACAATCCGGACCAGCAGTTCCTTTTCTCCGCGCTGGCGATGCCTGCGGGCAATGATGGCATGCCGGCCTTCGATCCCGGTCTGCCGGCGAACACGCGGATCGGTGATGTGATCGTGGAGGCGGGTGCGCAGCTGACTGCGCCGACTTCCGTGGACAAGGTGGGCGGACGCATCGCGCTGGTGGGTGCGAACGTGGTCAACAACGGCTCGATTTCCACGGCGGACGGGCAGACGATCCTGGCGGCTGGATTGCAGGTGGGCTTCGATGCGCACAAGAGCTCGGATCCTTCGCTGCGCGGTCTGGATACCTTCATCGGTGCGGTGGCGGATCCTGCTTCGACGCTGACGGCTTACGCTGGCTCGGCGACGAACAACGGCATCATCGACTCGCCGCGTGCGAACATCACGATGGCGGGCAAGGCAGTGAACCAGATGGGCGTGATCACGAGCACGACCTCGGTCTCGCTCAATGGTCGCATTGACCTGCTGGCGGACTACGATGCGATCGGCAACATCGCGTATGATCCCTCGAGCGCGACCTCGTTCTCTTTCCTCAATCGTTCGTCGGGCAATGTCACGCTTGGTGAGGACAGTGTCACCCGGATCACGCCGGAGCTTTCCAGCACGGACAAGGTGGTGGGCTCGGTGCTGGCGCTGCCTTCGCAGGTGAATGTCCGCGGCAACGTGGTGCACTTCGACGACAACTCGATCCTCTACGCGCCGAGCGCGAACGTGACGGTGAGCGCGGGCACTTGGAATACGATTCCGGCTTCGACGCCGTCTGGAACGCCGGAGTATTCTTACATCCGCTCGGGTGGGCGCATCGATATCGACAGCGGTGCGACGATTGACGTGTCGGGTTCGCAGAACGTGGCTTCGTCGGTGACGTCGAACATCGTGCGTGCGGAATTGCGCGGCACGGAGCTGGCGGATTCGCCGCTGCTGCGCGATGGGCCGCTGCGCGGGCAGACGGTTTACATCGATGTCACGGAGACCGGCGTCTACAATGGCAAGACCTGGGTGGGCACCGCGCTGGCGGACCTGACGGGCTACGTGAACCTGGTGGAGCGCACGGTGGGTGAGCTCACGGCAGCCGGTGGCACCGTGAAGCTGCAGGCCGGTGATGCGGTGGTCATTCGCGACAATGCGGAGGTCAATGTTTCCGGCGGCTGGGTCAACTACGCGGGCGGCGTGGTGCAGACGAGCCGCGTGTCCGCAGGCGGGAAGGTTTTCGACATTTCCGATGCGACTCCGGACCGCGTCTATGACGGTGTCTTCACTGGCAGCAACCTGGTGGTGAACAAGAAGTGGGGCACGGTGCAGGAGTACGTGAATCCCTTCACGCTGAACGGGACCCGCTACCAGGAAGGCTTCACGCAGGGTGGTGCGGGCGGTGCGCTCGATATCGCCGCGGGTTCGGTGGTGCAGGATGGCAAGCTCTCCGGCAATACGGTGGTGGGCACGCGCCAGACGACGAACCAGCCGAAGGCCTCGTCGCTGAGCATTTCGCTGACGGCGCAGCGCATCCTGAATGGCACGCCGGTCGAATACACGCCGCACAACACGACGGTCACTTTCTCTAACAGCAATCCGCAGGCTCCGGTGGCGGACTTCGCGCTCGATGCATCCGGTCATCCGGAGGCGCTGCCGACGGAGCGCTTGAACGATCTTTTCCTCTCGCCTGAATTGTTGGAGGAAAGCGGTTTCGGTGCGCTTTCCGTCCGCTCGCTCGATGGTGACATCGTGGTGGAGGAGGGGGTCGCGCTGAAGGCGGCGCCAAGGGGCTCGATCTCGCTGGCGGGTGCGAATCTCACGGTCAATGGCTCGATCATCGCGCCGGGTGGCACGCTGAGCTTCACGGCCTACAACATTTCGCCGGACACGGTGGCGGACCTGAAGGCGAGCGGCACGACGACGGAGCTGCCGGCGGCGGATCCGAACCGCGGGTTCTTCCGGCTGGGCAGTAATGCGGTGCTGAGCACTGCTGGGCTGATCGCAGATGACCGGCCGCTTTCGCCGACGGCGCAGCAGACGCCGCAGATCATCACCGGTGGCTCGATTTCGGTGACGGCGATGTCGGCACTGCTTGCGGAAGGATCGGTGGCGGATGTGTCCGGCGGCATGATCGCGAGCTCGACCGGCAAGTATACCTATGGCAATGCGGGCAGTCTCTCGATCCTGGCGGGTCGCGATGTTTCTCTCTCGGGTGTCACGGGTGGCACGCTTGCGCTGGGTGGTGAGCTGCGTGGATTCTCGGGCGCGAAGGGCGGCTCGCTGAGCCTGCGCGCGCAAGCGATCCAGGTCGGTGGAGCGGCACCGGCGGGTGTCTTCCATGTCGATCCGACGTTCTTCGACCAAGGTGGCTTCACGAGCTTCTCGCTGACGGGCATCGGCCGTGAAGGTGGCGCGGGGATGGTGATCGCACCGGGCACGACGATCGCGCCGACGGTGACGAGCTGGGTGGCGAACGATACGAATGGAGTACTAGGTTTCTCGGAGATCGTGAAGCCGGAGGGCTTGCGCTCGCCGCTGAGCCTTTCCTTCGGTGCCACTGGTGCGGCCAATGAATTCCTCTCGAACGCGCTGATCCTGCGCGGCGACACGGTGATGGGGGCGGGCTCGGTGATCGATGCGGGGCCGAAGGGCAGCGTGACGCTTTCCGGACAGACGGTGGAGGTGCACGGCTCGGTGCTGGCCGCGGGTGGCTCGATCAAGGTCACGGGTGCGAACAATTTCCCGCTGCCGGGCATCAACCCGGTGGCGCAGAATCCATCGGTGACGGTCCTGATCGGATCGGATGCGGTGCTGGATGCGTCGGGTGAGACTTTCCTGGTTCCCGATTCGTTCGGTCGCAAGCGCGGTGCGGTGCTCGACGGTGGCTCGATCACGGTGTCCGGCAACATTGCCGCGCAGGCGGGGGCGAAGCTGGATGTGTCGGGAAGCAGCGACACGCTGGACCTGCTGCCGGGTGAATCCGGCCGCTCGCTGGATGACATCGCGTCCGGCAGCTCCGGCACGACGAGCAAGCCGTATCAGACGCGAGGCGACTCGATGCTGGTCGAGAGCAACGCGGGCAAGATCACTCTAACAGGAAGCCAGATGCTGCTGTCCGATGCCACGCTGATGGGCGAGGCGGGCGGATCGACGGCGGCCGGCGGGACGCTTTCGGTTTCCTCGGGAAGGTTCTATCTGCTGGGCAATCTGGCGAACCCGGATGACACGACGCTGCTGGTGAAGCAATCGGGCAGCGTGATGGCGAACGGCTTCGTGCCGACGATCGGTGCGAATGCGCCGGTGGATGGCAGCGGGGTGCTGGGTGGCGGACGTTTCGCGGCGGATCATTTCACGGAGGGCGGCTTCGCCAATCTGGATCTGGGTGGCACGATTGGCTTCACGGGCAATGTGGCGATCAATGCCGATGGCCGGATCACGGCGGGCACGGGTCCGGTGATCACGGCGAGCGGCACCGTTTCGCTCAATGCGCGCTACGTGGCGGTGGGGAACAATTTCGACACGCCGAAGCTCTCAAGCGAGTCCCAAGAGAATCCGGAGTATGACGTCAATGGCGTGTTCCGCCGGATGCCGCCGACGAATGGCACCGGTTCGGTATCGATCTCGGCGGGCTTGATCGATGTGGGTGACCTCGCGCTGCGCGATGTGGGCTCGCTCAACCTGACGGCGACGAATGGCGACATCCGCGGCAACGGGACGCTGGCGGTGGCGGGTGACATCACTCTAACAGCGGGGCAGATTTATCCGCCGACCGGGCTTGATTTCACGATCGCGGCCTTCGACTACACGGCGGGTGGCACGGGTCACAAGGGATCGGTGACGATCAATGGCTCGGGCAGCAGGAACCTGCCGCTGTCGGGTGGAGGGAAGCTTTCGGTTTACGGTTCGACGATCGTCCAGAATGGCACGCTGCGCGCGCCGTTTGGCAAGATCCAGCTGGGCTGGGATGGCACGGGCACGGCGCCGTCGGATTTATTCACGGGGCTTTCGTTCACCAAGACGACTTCGCTCACGCTGGGGGCTAACAGCGTCACTTCCGTCTCGGGCATCGATCCGCTGACTGGCAAGGGAATCACGGTGCCGTATGGCGTGAGCTTCGATGGCACGTCGTGGATCGATCCGGGTGGCAATGACATCACGACCTCGGGACCGCCGCAGAAGTCGGTGACGCTTTCGGCTGAATCCGTGACGACGGTGGCGGGCTCGAAGGTGGACATCCGCGGTGGTGGCGAGTTGCAGGCTTACCGCTGGGTGCAGGGGCTGGGTGGTTCGCGGGATATCCTGGCGGACACGGGCAGCTTCGCGATCGTGCCGGGCTATAGCGCGGAGTATGCGCCGTATGCGCCTTTCAATACGGCGTCCTCGCTGGGCGGTGATGCGGGCTTTGTGAATGGCAACCTGCAGGTGGGCGACCAGATCACGCTGGATGGTTCGAGTGGTCTGCCGGCTGGGACTTACACGCTGCTGCCGGCGCGCTATGCGACGCTGGCGGGTGCTTATCTGATCAAGCCGCTGGCGGGTGCCGCGATCGGCACCGTGCCGGTTGCGGATGGTTCGAAGGTGGTGTCGGGCGTGCGCTTCAATGGTCTTGAGGCCAATCGCGATACGCCGCAAATCGTGACGCGCTTCGAGCTCACGCCGCCGACGACGCTGGCGGGTCGTGCGGAGTACACGAAGCTGCTCGCTAACAATTTCTTCACCGGCGGCTCGATCCGCGTTCCGGGTGATTCCGGGCAGTTGGTGCTGGCCGCGACGAAGGCGATGGCGCTGGGTGGCAGCATTTCCTCGGAGGCCGGTGACAAGTTCCGCGGCGGCCTGATCGACATCAGCAGCCCGGTGGATATCCTGATCTCCAATGGCACCGCGACGGGCGGTTCCGGCGTGCTGGTGCTGGACTCCGCGCTGCTCTCCAGCTTCGGTGCCGAGAGCCTGCTGATCGGTGGGGTCCGCACGACGACGGCCGACGGCACGCTGGTGGCGGTGACGACGGGCAACCTGACGGTCGACAATGCCGGTGCGCCGCTCAAGGGCAGCGAAATCATTCTGGCCGCGAAGACGGCGCTGAACATCGAAGACGGCTCGGTCATCCAACAGAGCGGTTCTTCCGAAGGCGACACGCTGATCCTGGGCGATGCGTCGGTGGCGGGCAGCGGCAATGGCGCGCTGCTCCGCGTGAGCGGGCAGACGGATGCGCCGGTGCTGCGCCGCGGAGTGACGCCGGGTGGCACGCCGCGGCTGGAGATCGGTGCGGGTGCCTCGATCAAGGCGACGGGCATCACGCTCGACTCGACTTCTCTAACCGTCATCGATCCGACGGCGGTGCTGACGGCCGATGCGCTGGCGCTGGCCAGCGGTCGCATCAGCCTGGTGCTGGATCCTACGGTCGCTCCGGGAGCGGATGCCGGTCTTGTTTTGAGCGGTGCCACGCTGACCTCGCTGTCTTCGGCGAAGTCGCTGGCGCTTTCGAGCTACTCGTCGATCGACCTGCTTGGTGCGGGTTCGGTGGGCGGGGTTTCCAGCAATGGCAAGCCGGTCATCGACACGCTGTCGCTGCGCGCTGCGGAGATCCGCGGGCTGAATGCGAATGGCGGCGACGTGACCTTCAATGCGCGGGTCATCGAACTCGACAACCGTCCCGGCGGCACTGCCGGTGCGGCGACGCCGGTCACGGGTGGCACGCTTTCCTTCAATGCCGAGACGATCCGCATGGGGATGGGCACGCTCGGTGCGGGTGGCTTTGCGAACTACAATCTCACGGCGAACAAGGGCTTCTCGATTGCTGAGAGCGGCCGCTTCAATGCGGCGGGGAACTTGCAGATCAACGCGCCGCTGATCGACTCGGCGAGCGCGGTGAGCTATGCGCTCACGGCTTCCGGTTCGCTGAAGACCGGCGGTGGTGGAAATGTGACCACGAGCACGACGGCGGGTCTGGGTGCTTCGCTTTCGTTCACCGGTTCATCGGTCGAGCTCGCGTCCAACATCATCTTGCCGAGCGGGAGTGTTTCCGCGCATGCGACCACGGGCAACGTGGTGGTGTCCGGCTCCATCGATGCGGGTGGGTCCGCGCGCCGCTTCATGGATCAGACGCGCTACACCAGCGGCGGGCTGATCAGCCTGACCTCCGATACGGGGAACGTGACGGTGACCGATTCCGGGAAGCTTTCCGTGGCGGCGAAGCCGGGCGGTGGCAATGCGGGCCAGCTCAGCATCTCGGCCATCCATGGCTCGACGACGATCGCCGGGACGATTGCCGGCAAGGGCGGGGCAGGCGGGCACAATGGCAGCTTCTCGCTCGACGTGGGATCGCTGCCATCGCTGGCGAGCCTCGATTCGCAGCTGAACCAGAATTTCTTCACCGGCCAGCGTGCGTATCGCGTGCGGACGGGTGATGTGGCGGTGGATGGCACCGCGCTGGCGGAGAGCTACTCGCTGTCCGCGGATGCGGGCTCGATCACGGTGAGCGGCACGATCGACGTGTCCGGCGCGGAGGGTGGCTCGGTGCGACTGGTGGCGAGCAAGAACCTGACGCTGGCGAGCGGTTCGCTGATCGATGCTTCGGCGGATGATTTCGATTCCGCTGGCAAGGGTGGCGACGTGGTCCTGGAAACGCGCGGCGCTTCGGGCGGTGTGGTTTCGGTCAATGCGGGTTCCACGATTGATCTCTCGGTGGCGAGCAAGACGGCTAACAGCGCTGCGATTGGCGACTTCAGCGGCACGCTGCAGGTGCGTGCGCCGCAACTTTCCGGCGGCACGGATCTCGCGGTGGGCAACCTGGCGGGCACGATCACCGGTGCTTCGAACGTGATCGTGGAAGGTTACAAGACCTACGATCTCACCGGAACCGGCACGATCAGCACGACGGTGCAGAACACGGTGAAGACCGACGCGACGACCTTCGTTTCTAACAGCGCGACGATTGAGAATCGCATCCTGGCGGCGAATGGTGGCACGGCTGGAACGCTCGGCTCGATCCTGACGGTGCGCCCCGGCGCGGAGATCATCAATACGACCGGCGACCTCACGCTCGGTGGTGCCAGCACCTCTGGAAACTCGGGTGACTGGAACCTGGCGACCTTCCGCTTCGGTGCGGAGCAGGTGCCCGGCATCCTGACGCTGCGTGCGGCGGGCAACCTGGTCTTCAACAACAGCCTCACCGACGGCTTCGCGACCGGCGCGTATACCGCGGCGATGCTGGCGAACAATGCGAACCTGGCAGACAACGCCGAGTCTTGGTCGTATCGCCTGGTGGCGGGTGCGGACTTCGCTGCCGCCGACACACGCTCGGTGGTGCCGATGCAGTTTGCGGACAACATTGCGCTGGGAGCTGCGGGCGGTTCGCTGAAGCTCGGCAAGAACGGCGGTGCGGCGATCGTGACTGGCGGCACAGCGGCGCTGACCTCGACGATCCTCAGTGCGACTTCCACTTCCGGTCTCTATCAGGTCATCCGCACCGGTAGCGGTGACATCGACGTCGTCACGGCGGGCGACATCCAGTTGCTGAATGCCTTTGCCTCGATCTACACGGCGGGCACGCAGGTGGCCGATCCGACGATGGGCGGCACCTTTGTCCTGCCGATCAACCGGATGACGGGCAGCACGGGAACGCTGGGTTCGATCCAGCAGACGTCCGGTTCGCCGATCCAGTACACGCTGGGCGGTGGCAATGTGACGCTGAATGCGGGTCACGACATCGTTCACCTGACGAAGACCAGCGCGGGCACGCTGATCCAGGATTCGCAGCGGCAGATGCCGGTGAACTGGCTCTATCGCCGCGGCTACATCAATCCGACCACGGGTGAATTCGGCGCGACGCGGAATGGCGACACCGCCTCGACGACGTGGTGGGTGGACTTCACGAATTTCTTCGAAGGCATCGGTGCGCTGGGCGGTGGCGATGTGAGCCTCACGGCTGGACGCGATGTCAGCAACGTGGACGCGGTGGCACCGACGAATGCGCGGATGCCCGGCGGTAAGCCATCGGCCGACAAGCTGGTGGAACTGGGTGGCGGCGATATCCGCGTGAAGGCGGGCCGCAACATCGATGGCGGTGTTTATTACGTGGAGCGCGGCGAGGGCTCGCTGCTTGCCGGCGCGAACATCACGACGAATTCGACGCGCTCGCCTTCGATCACGATCATCCGCACGCCTTCGCAGGTCAGCGATTCGCGGACGTGGCTGCCGACGACGCTGTTCGTGGGCAAGGGTGGCTTCGACGTGGAAGCGGGTGGTGATATTTTGTTAGGTCCGGTGACGAATCCGTTCCTGCTGCCGCAGGGCTTCAACAACTCGTTCTGGAACAAGACGTGGTTCTCGACCTACTCGTCGGATGCCTCGCTCTCGGTGCAGTCGCTGGGTGGGGATGTGAATTTCCGCGAGTCGGTGGTGGCGGATGGCACGACCGATGCGGTGCCGACGCTGCAGCTGTGGTTTGACAACCAGCTGCGCCTCGGGACGAACCAAGGTTCGGCCTTCTATCAGCCGTGGTTGCGGCTGGTGGAGAGCTCGGTGACGCCGTTCACGGAGGCCTTCCGCCTGATGCCGGGCACGCTTTCGGTCTCGGCCTTCTCGGGCGACATCAATGTCACGGGCTCGATCAATCTCTCGCCGTCCAAGACGGGCAGCCTGGACCTGCTGGCGGCGGGTTCGGTGAACGGGCTTCACACCGCGGGCCTGGGCCTGGTGAACCTGGGTTCGCCGCAGACGTGGGTCTCGGGACGGATCAATGTTTCGGATGCGGATCCATCCGCGATCTATGGGATCACGACTCCCTTCGGCTATCAGACGCTGGTGGGCACTTCCCAAACACGGGCGACGGGAACGATCAACGGCTTCCTCGATTCGTTCGCGAGTCTCTTCGATGAGACCGGCTCGACGAATGGCGTGCTTCAGGAGAAGCAAGCGGTCCACACGTCCGGCGGCCTGCACACGGGCGATACCACGCCGGTGCGGATCTATGCGGATGGTGGAGACATCTCGGGCCTGACGCTGTTCTCACCGAAGGCGGCGCGGGTGATCGCGGGGCAGGATATCCGGGACATCTCGCTGTATTTGCAGCACCTTTCGAGCGATGACGTGAGCCTCGTTTCGGCGGGCCGGGATATCATCGCCTACGACAACTCGACCGATGGACGCGCGACGGCGCGCACCGCGGGCAACGTGACGGTGAACCAGGACTTCGCTCCCGCCGGTGACATCCAGATCGCGGGCCAAGGAACGCTGGAAGTGCTGGCCGGCCGCAACATCGACCTGGGCACGGGTGCGAGCCTCACCGATGGCACGGGCTCCGGCATCACGAGCATTGGCAACGGTCGCAATCCGTATCTGGCCTTCGCGGGGGCGGACATCCTCGCGATGGCGGGTCTGGGCGGCAACGCGGCCTCGCTTGAGGAATCGAATGCGGATTTCGCGGCGTTCATTCCGAAGTTCGTGAAGAGCGAGGAAGGCACGAAGCATCTCAAGGAGCTGGGACTGACGCAGGAGGAATTCGACGCGCTCGACACCGAGGCGATGAACCAGACGGCGCTGGATGTCTTCTTCCTGGTGCTGCGCGACGCGGGCCGGAATCACAACAACCCGGACAGCGACGGCTTCGGCAACTACGATGCGGGCAAGGATGCGATCACGACGCTCTTCCCCGGCGGAGATGGAACTTGGGACGGCGACATCGACACGCGCTCGCGTGACATCCGCACGCGCAACGGCGGAAACATCGCGCTGCTCGCACCGGGTGGCTCGCTGTCGCTGGCCTCGACGGTGGTCGGCACGCCACTGACGCCTCCGGGCATCGTCACGGAGTCGGGTGGCAATATCAATGTCTTCACGGATCTCAATGTGGACCTCGGCATCTCGCGTATCTTCACGCTGCGCGGTGGTGATGAAATCATCTGGTCGACGCGGGGTAACATTGCTGCCGGATCTTCCTCGAAGACGGTGCAATCCGCTCCGCCGACGCGGGTGCTGATCGACCCGCAGAGCGCGGACGTCCGCACCGACCTCGCCGGTCTGGCGACGGGTGGTGGCATCGGTGTTCTCAATACCGTGGCGGGAATCGCGCCGAGCGACGTCGACCTGATCGCACCGGAAGGCACGATCGATGCCGGTGACGCGGGCATCCGGGTCTCGGGCAACCTGAACATCGCGGCAGCGGTGGTGGTGAACGCCGGCAATATCTCGGTGGGTGGTTCCGCCGCGGGCACGAATCCGGGAGCAGTGGCGGCACCGTCCGTGGGCAGCATCACGGCGGCGGCCAATACCACGAGCGCGGCGACGTCCGCGGATCCGGGCCAGCAGAACCGCGCGGCCGAGGAGACGAAGCCACAGGATGTGGTGGAGGAGCCTTCGCTGATCACGGTGGAAGTTCTCGGCTACGGCGGATCCGCCGATGATGAAGAGGACGAAGACAAGAAGGACCAGGGCCAGCAGGAAGTGACGCCGTGAAGCGGGCTGTTTGATCGATGATGCCGGGGAATGAGCCCCGGCGGAGATCGTCATGCCGCTTCGCGGGCCGGGTGAATCCATCACTTTCCAAGCGCGATCTAACAGGTCGTGCGAGGCCGTGGACAATGGCTGCGTGACCGGCTGGTGTCACGAGGGCGTCACTTGAATGGAGGTCCTTGTCGATCTCGTCACTTGTGTCGTGAGATGATGAGTGGATCTATCATCCGCGCTTGATGTGTGGATCGATCCTCCGCGTTCGACGCGGCGCGTTGGACTACAACACTCCACTGTTTCGCGTGCACGGAATGTGTCGGGTCCGTCACCTGCGGGGATCGGTTAGGTGTCCGTGATTGTCACCGGCGAATGTGACGAATCCGTAAGACCTCAACCCTTCACGAGCGGGAACAAGGTCCTAGCCTTCGCCCGTTCAGACCCGACTCCCCACACCGCACATGAAACCAATCCAACTCTTTCTAACACTTGCGACGGTCCTTGCGCCGGCCGCTCTTCATGCCGCTGCACCGACGTTTGCCCAAGGCGACATCCTGATGGGCTTCCACGCCACCAGTGGCGATGGAGTGGCTGACACCTACGTCGTGAATCTCGGCAGCGCTGCCAGCTACCGCGATGCCACGAGCAACATCACGCCGACGCTTGGGAACATCGGAGCTGACCTCGCCGCGATCTATGGAGCGAACTGGCGCACGCGCACGGACCTCTTCTGGGGCATCGCCGGTTGTTCCTCGAATGCGATTCCGGTCAATGGCGATGTGGCCAAGGTGATCTATGCCTCGCGCATGGAAGTCACCCCGGGCACGTCCGAAGGCGGCTGGAGCGGACTGAACAGCACGATCCGTGGTGAAGTCGCCACCGACATGCAGCAGATGACCTCCACCACCTCGGGCTTCCGCTCCTATCAGGCGTCTTCGAACAGCGCCTTCGCGGTTTCCCAAGGTACGTCCGATGCTTCGAGCTGGGCTGCCTTCATGGCTCCTGGTCCGCAGACCGCGGGTCTTCTCGACTTCGACGCCTTCTCCGACATCGAAGCGCTGCCGAATCAATCGCTGAGCCTCTTCCGCATCGCGGCTTCCACCGCTGGAAGCTATGAGGGCCACTTCACGATCAGCGCGGCTGGCGTGGTGACCTTCGTGCCAGCAGCTGCGACGGGAACCACCTACGCACAGTGGGCGGCGACCAACGTGAACAACCAAGGCGACACGCTCGACTTCGACGGTGATGGCGTGCCGAACGGCATTGAATTCTTCATGGGCCAGAGCGGCAGCGGCTTCACTGCGAATCCGCAGATCGCACTCGACCACACGATCACCTGGAACCGCGCGACCGATCGCACGGTGAGCTCGGTCTTCGTGCAGGTGTCCACCGACCTCGTGACGTGGACGAATGCTCCCTCCGGTGCGGTCTACAATGCGAACTCGGTGGTCTACACCGTGCCTACCGGACTGACGAAGCACTTCATCCGTCTTCTGGTCACTCCCTGATGGGCTAAAGGCCTCTGGCAGAGCCCGTGACACTATCGTCGCGGTGATGCCGTTGGCTGACACGGAAGAAAGCCTTTGCTTCTGCACGCTGCGGGCGAAAGCCACTGCCTACGCCCCAGTCCTCCAACAGAAGAAAGACTCCTAACACGACAATGAAAACTCCCATGGTCAAATCCCTCCTCACGCTCGCCGCGGCATGTGCCGTCGGTGCTGCCACGGCGAATGCCGCGCTCGTCACTTACTCCAAGGGCGATCTCCTGATGGGCTTCCAGGCCACCAGCGGAACCGGCTCCAGCACCGTCTACGTGGTGAACCTCGGCGCGGCTTCCAACTACCGCGACGACGTCAACACGGGCACGGTGAGCATCGGCGACATCGGCACCGATCTCGCGGCCATCTACGGCGCGAACTGGAACACGCGCAATGACCTCTTCTGGGGCATCATCGGTACCTCGAGCAACATCAGCAGCGAGACCGTCAATGGCGACATCGGCCGCGTGCTCTACGTGTCCCAGCCGCAGGTCACCACCGGTGACGCGGGCGTGGGTCCTGCCGGCCTCAATGCCACGCAGCGTGGTGATGTGGCCAACAAGGTGGTCGCGATGGGCGGCACCTTTGATAACTACCAGTCGACCGGGAACAGCTCCGTGGCTGCCTCGGAAGGCTCCGGCGATGCCAACAGCTGGAACAGCTACTTGGCACCCGGCGGTGTGAACAGCGGTGGTGGTGTTCTGGACTACGGTGCCTTCTCCCAGATCGAAGGCACCACGAGCCAGACGCTGAGCCTCTTCCGCGTGTTCTCGGCGACGTCGTCGAGCTCGTTCGAAGGCCAGTTCTCGCTGTCCTCCAACGGCACGCTGACCTTCGTCCCGGAACCCACGTCCGCCGCACTGGCTGGCCTGGGCACCGTCCTCCTCGTCTTCCGCCGCCGCCGCTCCGCTTGAAATCAAAAACGACACAGACCCTGACTCCCCTCAAACTCAAAACCACCCCGACAACCATGAACACCAAGCACTCCATCCTCGCTACCGCTCTCGGCCTTGGCCTCGCTGCGGTCGCTTCCGCCGACACCACGACCACGATCGTGCTCACCGGTTCCACCGCCTTCCGCTCCGCTGCCCACGCCGCGATCCAAGCGACGATGACCGGTGAAACCTTCGCCTACTCCGGCACGGACATCACCGCCGCCACCTACGCGATCTTCACCGAAGTGACCGGTGTGAGCCCGAACCAAAACACGCTGATCGTGAAGACCTCCTGGACCGGTTCCGCCGCGGGCATCCGCGACGTGGCCCAGGGCAACACCGTGAAGGTGATCCCGAGCAGCCAGACCCAGACCGTGGGTGGCACCGCGAGCGTGCCGGTGGACGGCAACGGCGTGCTGGTGACCTCCGAGAACCTGGTGGCTGACGCCGCGATGTCGGACGTGTTCCAAGCTTCCACCATCTACACCACCCCGACGCTGGTGGACAACAAGGTGGCCGTGGTTCCCTTCACCTGGGTGGCCAACGACGGTGCTCCTGCCGAGCTTGACGCGATGACCCCGCTGCTGGCCCGCGCGCTGTTCTCCAACGGTTCGCTGCCGCTGTCGATGTTCACCGGTCTGCCGGCTGACAATGCTTCCTTCGTCTTCGCGACCGGCCGTGACCCGGAGTCCGGCACCCGTATCACCGCCGCTGCCGAGTCCGGCCAAGGCGTGTTCGCCTCCGCCGTGCACTACCAGCCGGGCACCATCACCGGTGACGTGATCCAGAGCCACCAGATCTGGCCTGCCCAGGTGACCCCGATCGCCTATGACGCCGGCAACAACGGCTACACCTCCGGCGGCAACCTGCGCTCGGCCCTGGCTGCGAAGTCCTTCTCGACGCTCGGCGGCTACTACGTGAGCTACCTCGGCATCAACGACAGCAACACCGTGGTCACCGGTGGCGGCAAGCGCCTCAAGTGGAACGGTGTCGACTACAGCGACAACAACGTGCGCGAAGGCAAGTACAGCTTCTGGGGCTACCAGCACATGTTCTACCGCTCCACGCTGACCGGCACGCACCTGACCAAGGTCAACGCGATCCGCGACAACATCGTCAGCACCGTGGCTGCCCCGAACGTGAAGCTGACCGACATGAAGGTGTCCCGTATCTCGGACGGCACGCTCATCGGTTCGACCCTGGGCGACTAATATCCATCGAGCGGACGCTGTCCGCCTGATCTCCATGGCGCTTCCGCTTCCTCCTGGCGGAAGCGCCATTTGGTTTCAGCAGGCTGTTTGTGAACGAGGATTGATTCATTCGATGAAGACGACTGACTCACGCATGGGACGCTCAGGATGGCTGAAGATCGTGGCGCTGGTGCTGCTGTCGCTGGTGGCGATTCCGCTGCTGCTGCGGAAGCAGAAGGGTGAAGTGCTTTCCTCGCATGAGGAGGCTGTGGCGATGGAATCGGCTGGCAGTTCTTCCAAGGGGGTGAAGGTGGGTGAGGGGATGCGCGGTGTTTCCGCGGATGGGGGTGAAGCGTTGGAGGCGTCCAAGCCTACCAAGGTGAGGGACAGGAGTGTGCCTTCCGGGCTGGGGGAGTCGGTGGCGCAACAGGAGTCCAGTGGCTCTAACAATTTTTCCGAGGAGCGGGGCCAGCAGAGGGCTGGTGTCCGCTCTAACAATCGACGGCAACGGGTTTCCGGTGGTGATGGTTCGTTTGTCGAAGAGGGCGGTGAGATTTCCCGTGGTTCCGGTGCGGTGGCTTCCGGGATGGGTGTGCTTTCGGCTGAGGGTGGCCATGGAGGAGTGGGCAATCACGCGACGGGTGATGCTGCTGCGGCGAGTCCGGCAGCGGCTGGGCCTTCTGCGGTTTCTGCGACGCCTCCGGCTTCGAAGCCGGTGATCACGCGCCCGCCGGAGATGCCGATCAGTCACTTGATCGATGACGAGGTGGCAGCGGCGGTGGCTCCGCAGGTGCCGGCTGACACGATGGAGGCGATCCGGCAGACCTTCGAGCAGGAGGCCGGTGTGAACGAGCTGGCGCAGGATGATCCGGCGTATGCGGAGCGGTGGGCCGAGGCGGAGCCGGCGGCGGCGGAGCGGATCCGGGCGATGTACGGGTGGGATGCTTTTGCTGCCTTCCAGCGGAAGGTGGTAATGGAGAAATTGGCGGCGCAGAACACGGCGAACAGCCAGTGACGGGTGTCGCAAGATCCCCTTTCCTTCGCGTGAAAACGGGGCAGGTTGGGGCAATGACCAAGCTCCTGATTCTGCCGGGCAGTGCCCGCCGTGATTCCGTGAACCGCAAGCTGGCTGGACTGGCTGCGCAGCTCGCTGCTGAGGCGGGTGCGGAGGTGGATTTGATCGATCCGGCGGACTATGAGCTGCCGATTTTCAATGGGGATCTGGAAGACGCGGAGGGATTGCCGGATGCGGCGAAGCGGCTGAAGGCGAAGTTTCTGGCGGCGAATGCGGTGGTGTTTGTTTCGCCGGAATACAATTCGTCGGTGACGCCGCTGATGAAGAATTTCATCGATTGGGTGAGTCGTCAGGAGACGGATGATGAGCCGTCGCTGGCGGCGTATCGGGGGAAGGTGGCGGGTTTGCTATCGGCTTCGCCGGGGGCGCTGGGGGGATTGCGGGGGCTTGTGCACTTGCGGTCGATCCTGGGGAACATCGGGGTGCTGGTGGTGCCGAAGCAGTTCGCGCTGAGCGGGGCTTATGGGAAATTTGATGAGGGAGGGAAGCTGACGGATGAGTCGGCGGTGAAGTCGGTGAAGGGAGTGGTGGAGGAGGTGATTTCGGTGGCGGGGAAGTTGGGGTGATGAAGTGCCGAGTCATCAGTCATCAGTGACCAGTGAAACAGCCCGGGACTGGTGGGGGAAACGAACCGCGGAGACGCAGAGGTCGCAGTGGAAGCGCGGAGAAGAGGGTGGGGGCCAGTCGATTGGGTTTCCGAGGCTGGGGATCTCGTTCATTCTGGGCGTGTTCGAATTCCCGGACAGCCTATGGATGTTTCCTTCGTATTGCCGCTGATGTTCTCGCGCTTGGTTCTTTTGTTGGCTCTGGTCGCTCCGCTGGGGGCGGAGGAGTTTGTGCCTTTCCAGCCTTCGCATGCGCGGTTGTTTTTGCGGGTGCCGGGGGAGGCGGCGCCTTTGAAAGAGGCGAGTGTTTCGATCGGCGAGTGCTTGCCGGGGAACTATGAGGATACGCCGGAGAAGCGGGCGCGGCTGACGGATATTTCGTTTCCGATCACGTGGTGGAAGTGGCGGGAGGTGGTGGTGAAGTTCACGCCGGCGCACGATGGGACGATGGAGCTGGATCTGAATGGGCCGTGGGGTGAGGCGCGGCCGGGGGTGCTGCGGCAGATGGAGGTGCTGTGGGACGATCTTTCGGCGAAGGGGGCGGTGCTGGCGAATGGGAGTTTTGAAGATGAGGCGGAGGGGAAGCCGGTGGGGTGGGAGTCGCCGTGGCGGCCGTATCCTGCGGGGGACAAGTGGCCTCTAACAGGTCGTGAGGCGGTGGAGGGGAAGCGGGTGGCGGCTTCGTGGCATGGGCGGCCGCTGGTGGGGAAGCTGGGGGTGAAGGCGGGGGTGCCGGTGACTCTAACACTTCATGCGCGGGCGGCGACGGTGCCGGATTTCAAGGAGCCGAAGATCCTTTCCGGCGATACGCCGGCGCATAAGGCGGCGGCGAAGTTGAAGCGGGGGGTGAACTTTGGGAATGGGTGGGAGGCGGAGCCGGGGACGTGGGGGATCACGTATGATGTGAAGGATGTCGATCTGGTGGCGGAGCAGGGATTCGATCACATCCGGGTGCCGGTGGCGTGGCACTTCTATCTGGAGGATGGGAAGATCAAGCCGGAGTTCCTGGCGGTGCTGGAGCCGGTGCTGAAGCGGGCGATGGAGCGGAAGCTGAGCGTGATCCTGAACTGGCATCACTATGGGGCGCTGGAGAAGGATCCGGAGGGGAATCGGGATGCGTTTGCGAAGGGGTGGAAGGCGATCGCGACGCACTTCAAGGATTACCCGGCGGGGCTGTATCTGGAGCTGCTGAATGAGCCGAATGGGGCGCTGGATTATGAGGCGCTGACGAAGGTGCATGCGCAGGCGATTGCTGCGATACGTTCTGTTAGTCCGCAGCGGATCCTGGTGGCGGATCCTCCGCAGTGGGCATCGGTGCCGGGGTTGGACCGGTTTTTCCTGCCGGATGGGGATGATCGCATTATCACGAGCATCCATAGTTATGAGCCGTTCCAGTTTACCCACCAGCGGGCGGGGTGGGTGGGGTTTCAGGATCTACGAGGGATCTCGTACCCGGGGCCGCCGGCGGTGCCGGTGAGTGTGCCGGATTCGCTGAAGGGGAATGCGGGGCTGGTGGCTTGGCTGGAGGCGTACAATACGCGGAAGGGGACGGATAATCCTTGTACGGCGGCGACGTTCGAGCTTTTGTTAGATGATGCGGCGGAGTGGTCGAAGCACTTCGGGCGGGCGATCCATGTGGGGGAGTTCGGCTGCTACAAGGAGGCGGATGCGGCGAGCCGGAGCCGGTATGTGCGGGACTTCCGGATGGCGGCGGAGAAGCGGGGGATGCCGTGGACGATGTGGGACTGGAAGGCGGGGTTCGGGTATTGGAATGCGGAGCAGGGGAAGCCGATGTTGAGGGAGGCTTTGTTTGGGAGGTGAAGGGGTGGTGGCGTTTACCGCGGAGACGCAGAGGTCGCGGAGGGACGCAGAGGGGTTGATGCGATTCTTGCCGGAGGAGTGACGACACTTTTGTCGTCACGGGTTTTTGACGGGGGGACAGGAGTGTCCCCCCTCCTCAGGGGCGTCGAGTGTTTCGGGCCACCCGGTGCTTCGGTGCCGCACTCGGAGAGTGCGGACCACTATGGGCGCTTGGCCTGAAGCAGCTTTGTGCTGACTTTGCGGCCGGTTAGCTTGCGGCGCTGAGGGCTTCGAGCTCTTCCCAGCGGGCGTAGAGTTTGGCGACCTTGGCTTTTGCTTCGTCGAGCTTGGCGGCGGTGGCGGGGATTTCGGCGTAGTTCTTTTGGAACTCGGGGTCGGCGAGTTTTGCTTCGAGGGCGGCGACGGCTTCTTCGGCGTGGAGGATGGTTTCTTCCATGCCTTCGAGTTCCTTGCGCTCGGAGAGGGTGAGCTTGCGGGGCTTGTTAGAAGCGGGGGCGGCGGCCTTTTGGCGGGCGGCGGCGTCGCGGGCGGCGGCTTGGGCGTGGAGGCGTTCGACTTGTTCGCGGGCCTGGCGCTTCTCGAGGTAGTAGGAGTAGTTGCCGGGCTGGACTTTCACTCCGCCGTCTTCGAAGGCGATGATCTGGTCGCAGATGCGGTCGAGGAAGTAGCGGTCGTGGGAGACGACGAGGACGGAGCCATCGAAGTCGGCGAGGGCTTCCTCCAGCATGCGGAGCGAGGGGAGGTCGAGGTCGTTGGTGGGCTCGTCGAGGACGAGGAGATTGCCGCCGGTCTTGAGGACCTTGGCGAGCATGAGGCGGGCGCGTTCGCCGCCGGAGAGGAGGTCGACGCGTTCATTGATGCGGCGGTCGTCGAAGAGGAAGCGGCGGAGGTAGGCGCGGGCGCCGAGGGTCTGGTCGCCGAACTGGAGCTTCTCGTTGCCGTCGGAGATTTCGTCTAACAGGGAGCCCTTGGCATCGAGCGCCATGCGGGTCTGGTCGATGTAGTTGATGCGGACCTTCTTGCCGACGGTGGCGGTGCCTTCGCTGGGGTCCATCTGGCCGAGGCAGACCTTGAGGAGGGTGGTTTTGCCGACGCCATTGCGGCCGACGATGCCGGTGCATTGGCCGGCTTCGAGCTTGAGATTGAGATGGCGGAAGAGCCAGCGGGGTGAGGATGCTGTGCCGACATTGACGCCGGCGCTTTCGAGTTCGACGACCGTATTGCCGAGCTCGGGTGGGGGCGGGATGAGGAGGTCCATCTCGCGTTCCTCGGGCGGGGCTTCCATGCCCTCGATCTCGTAGAACTGGTCGAGGCGGTGGCGGGACTTGGTGCCGCGGGCTTTGACGCCGGAGCGGACCCAGTCGAGTTCCTCGCGAAGGAAGCGCTGGCGGCGACGTTCGGTTTGCTCGGCGATCTGTTGGCGGACCGCTTTCGATTCGAGATAGGCGGTGTAGTTGCCGGGGTGGGAGTAGGCCTTGCCGTTGTCGATCTCGATGATGCGGGTGGCGATGACGTCGAGGAAGTAGCGGTCGTGCGTGACGAAGATGACGGCGCCGGCGTAGGTCTTGAGGAAGTCTTCCAGCCAGCGGATGGAGTCGGCGTCGAGGTGGTTGGTGGGCTCGTCTAACAGGAGGAGATCGGGCTGCGAGGCGAGGGCGCGGCAGAGGGCGACGCGGCGTTTTTCGCCGCCGGAGAGTGGGCCGACGGTGGCCTCCAGTGGCGGGGTGCCGAGGGCGGTGGCGGTGGCCTTGATGCGGGCGTCGAGGTTCCAGCCGTCGGCGTGATCGATGAGGTGGAGGAGGTCGGAGAGCTCGGCTTCCGAGCCATCGCCGTCTTCATAGCGGCGGATGGCCTCGACGACATCGGCGGCACCGGCGGAGATGTTTTCGTGGACGCTGAGCTCGGGCTGGAGCTCGAACTCCTGGGGGAGGTAGCCGATGCGGAGGGCGCGGCGGAGGGAGATTTCTCCGGAGTCGGCCTGCTGGGAGCGGGTGAGGATTTTCAGGAGCGAGGTCTTGCCGCAGCCATTGCGGCCGACGAGGCCGACCTTTTCGCCGGCGGAGACGGCGAGGGTGACGCCATCCAGCAGCGTTTGGTAGCCGTAGGAGAGGCGGAGTTCATTGGCGGAAAGCAGGGCGGACATGACCGCGGGGATGACGGTGCATTGTCGGGGGAAAGGCAAGGGGGAAGCGGCTGATCAGTCGGCCGGGAGGAGGAAAGGGGCGAATGGGGGTGTGCGGTCGGTGAGACTTTACCCGGTTTTTACGAGGGTTTTCACTGCCTTCCGCTAGGATGGGGCAGGATGTTCACTACGCGATACCTTGCGCTGATCCCTTTGGTCGGCCTTCTCTTGTCGGCAGTTGAGGCCGAAGAGGGAGAGCGTGCCGCAATGCGCCAAGAGGCAAGGGAGGCGTTGGGGGGTATGTTTGGGAAAGCCTCGCTCAGCATCAATAAGGTCGCTGCCGTGGAGGATCCGAGTCTTACCCGGTTGTTTCCGCACGCGAGATTCGTTCGGACTTCGGCTTCAGTCATCGTGGATCCAGTGACCGAGCATGGAGCCCGGCTGGAATTCGTGATTTACTCCCATGAAGACACAAGGGTGGTAATCTCGATGTCTGGCGACCGCAGCGGATTTGCCGAGCTATGCAAGAAGGCGGATGTCCATTTGCGCGATGAAAACGAAGCCTCCCAATTGGCCATGGCCTTCGCTGCGATCTATCGGCTTGGAGAGCCGATGGTGTGGTCCGGAGGTGGTGGTTATCTTGTCCGGTTCGGTTTGTCAGCCGGCGGGAAAATCTGGCAGCACGGAAGCGAGTTTGTCTTTCGATGCGATGAGGGAAAGAAGGTTGTGGAAGTGACCGAAACTCAAGTGCCCCACGACCTCGGGGATGCGGATGCGGTTTCCGTCGAGAAGATCAAAGAAGCACCCCGGGAGAAGACCAACGTGTTCGCATTGAAAAGAGACTGGGCACCGAGCGTGAGTGGGGAGGAAGCCTTGGAGGTGGAAGTGCCGGGTGCCGCGTTGATAAGGATCGCTGCTGTGAGGTTTGGAGGAAGCAAGGCGGCGGTGGTTGTACAAGTCGACGAATTCTTTCTTGAATACCGGGAATACCAGTTGGCTGGAAAACGGTGGGAATTATCGCGGAAGGCGAGATTGCGTGAGTTGAACGGGGCGCTTTCGCTCAGGCTCAAGGAGGTAGAGATGAAGCGGCTTGGCGAAGCCACCGTCCGCTTTGGAAAGCAATCGCTAGAGACCAGTGTAGGCGGTTGGGAACTTGCCGTAGTTGGAAGGGCATTTCCTCGCGAGAAAGACGATTCCGTCCAATCGTTCCGATTGGAGGGTGAAGCGTTCGTGGAAGTAACAGACGTGGAGAATTGATAAAGGGGGCATTCGAGCCGAATGAGAACTGAAGTCCGCCGCGTGATCTGTTAATGAGCATTGGGTGGCTGCGCAGCGGATAGGGAGTAGAGGAAGGTTGAGGCTCGGCCATCAGAGCCGAAGCCGATCCAGAGCCCGTCAGCGTGAGAATGGGTCGCCATCGTCTTCCAATCCCGTGCCAATCCCCTGGTCTTGTAGCCCTCCCAATCGTTAAGCCAAATCCACACCTCGCGCTCGACATCCTCATTCTGGGGATCACCCAGGATGCCACGAATTTCGTTCTTCGTCTTGCCCTTGAGACTAGGCATGGCGCCAGTGTCTCGCCTGTTGATCATCGCGGAGAATCGCTCGGATTGCGGGATCTCCGGGAGAGGTTTTTGACGCCCGATAAGAAGCAAACTGGTCGCACCCACTGCGACCGACACGATTGCAACCAGAGCGCGATGGCCGGGTTTGCTACAGCGCATGGTTGGGGGGCCTGATCATGTCCAACTCTTCCCTGAATACCACGAAGGATGCTCTGCGTCCGAGCCGAAAAACTGCCAGTCGTCCAAGGTATCAATGAAGTCCTGCCGCTCGTATCGAGCGTAGGCTGGACCGAGAATAGACCAGTAATACTCGTCCACAGCGGGACGCGGTGTTTGTTCGGACGGCTCGTGAAGAACGGAGATGACCGCACCGATGCGGCGTCCGAACTGATGAACCAACCCGAGATACTCGTGACTGCGACCGTCCTGCGCAGCGACGACAAATGGTGAGGTGAACCGAATTCCCAGATCGGCTGCTGCCTCCTTCCATGCTGCTACTACTCTAGCCTCCGTATCAGTCATTTGCGCGATCACAGCCTAATAGTGTTTGTTATCCGGGCGAGCGGGGGAATCATTTTGGCCCGGGGCTGGTGGCCGATTGTCCGCCGCCGTTTTGTTCTCCACCTGTGCCGCCGACGCGGGATGCCTCTAACAACTGGCTTTTGAGGTATGCCTCAACCTGCCTCCATTCGACCGTTGGCTCCGAGATCATCTCGGCCGGCCCTGAATCCTCCATCTGTTCGATTCCAGATCGTCCATTGCGATCCCTAAAGAATCGCCACTTGGGCGAACTCCACGTGCCGGAACGGGATGGCGAGACCTCGCGGGGGATCGTGCGGGTCATCTGAAACTCCGCGGATACGCCCCGGGGCGTGCCATCCCAAAGGGGAAGGAGGGCTGCAACCAGGCGATCCTGCGTATCTGACCACCTTGCTCCCACTTCGAAGCTCTCCATGGTGTCGCCCATCTTCAGCGAGACGGGCGGTGTGCTCGATCGACGACACGAGGGCATCGCCGCCATGACGCCAATCGCAACAAGTGTGGCGATCTTCATTTTTGCAAAATGCTAGAGTGGATGCACCGGCGAGAGCGAGTCCGAAGTCAACTTGCAGGTCTATTGCCGGTCGTCTTCTTTCTTCGGGAGTGCGGAGCTGAGAAATTCCCGCGCGCATTCTTCCGCCCGTTGGCGAGCAATGGGGCCGGTGCGGCACTCGCGATCTTCATGATTCGATGATCGGATCTCGTCCCCGCGTCCCTCGTCATCAGAGACGGCCCACCACCAGATGTTGCGATCCATCTCTTCGGCCCGAAGCATGAGGCCACCCCAAATGGCGGTGCAGTCATCCTGCAAGTCTCCTGTCCACCGGATGGGTTCAGTTGGCGGTGTCATCGGTGCTGTGGTTTCCTGGTTCTGCGGCCTATCGTGGGTTGGTTGTCTCCATCCCGTTAGTAGTATGTGGTCGTCTGATCATCGGAGATGGAGAACTTCCGGGTCTTGAGGTCGTAGCAGAGGGCGGTATCGAGCCAGTCGTCTGAATAGAGGGTGAGTCGGATGCGGTTGCCGTGGTCGGGCCATGGGCCGATCCTGGTGATAAAGTAGTAGTCCGAAGGGAGACGCTTGCCAGTCGCTCGCGTGAAGTAGTCGAGAGCGGCACGTCCAAATGTCGGGGTGCCCACCAATGAGTAGTGTAGCTCCGAATCCCGGTGAAGGAGCCAAACCTCGTTCGCCCGGTGATAGAGTTTTTCATCCGCGAAGATCCATTGCTGGTCGGGCGAGATGGTGAAGTTCGCGCCCGGGCAAGTGGTGGCGTCCGGATGCGGGAGGTCGGGAAGGGGGACCCGGTGGGTGCTGGTTACGATCCAGTAGTGGGGAGAGGGAGCGTCGCCTTCGAGTCCGGTCGTTTCGATGTGAAAGCGTGGCTTTGTCGCGGTCGCGATGGTGGGATGGTGATGGACCGGGGAGATCGTTGGCTCGGCGGGCTTAGGGGACGCACATGAGCAAACCGCCAGGGTGGCAAGGAGGGTGAATGCGGGTCTGCGGGGCATTGTTTTGGGCTCCGTTGCTTGGGCGAATGTTTGAAGGGTAGTGGTCAGCGGGGTGTGAGATGGAGGCTGAGTTCCTAGGTTCACACGCTACTTTGGCTGCGGCCATGTGGGAAGGCGAGTGCGCTTGTGGAGGTCAGGGTGAGAGGCGATGGGTGGATGTGGCTCGATCGTATGGTGCCCCTTCAGGGCACGGTGGGTTTGGGTGCGGGGACCCAGGGCGTTGCCCTGGGCTGAGGGATTTCGCCCCTTTGGGGCTGGAGATGGGATGGGTCTGCGGGGTTCTAACAGGGTATGCAACTACGTGTAATCCGGCCTTCCGCGATCACGTGATTCTTTCGGGGCGGAATTGTGGAATGCTTCGGGCACCCAAATATCAGGTTTCCCTGACCTTCATCCCCCGGTCGCCCCCTTGAAATTATCCCCCGTCACGCTTCTGCGATTGCTGCTGTTCGTCGTGCTCCCGCTGCTGGGAGGGACGAGCTGGGGCAGCCAATTCACGTGGAATTCGCTGGTGGGCTCGGGTGGGAGCGGGACGGCGGAGGTGGTGGCGATCCGGGCTCCGCGGCAGGCAGGGGAGGCTCCGCCGGCGTTTGCGGCGGTGAATATGAAGGGCGCGGTGGATCTGGCGGGGCTACCTTTGCTGGATAGCCTGACGGCACCGACGGCGGCGGTGCTGCGCTACTCGGATGATGCGAGTGGGAAGCGGACGAAGTTGGATTGGTCGGCGACGATCCGTTCGACGGGCGGGGTGAGGATCACGGGGCTGGCGACGGCGGGGCCGTCGGGAGAGATTTTCGTGTGCGGAGTGTCGGAGGGGCCGCCGGTGTTCGGTGGTCTGGTGCTGCCGATCGGGCCGAGGGATCCGCGTGGGTTTGTGGCGCGGCTGGATCCGGCGGCCGGCGTGTGGCTGGGGTATTTCATTACGGAGGGGATCCTGCCGACCGGGGTTTCATTCGGGGCGAATCAGGTTTTTGTGACGGGTGGCGGTTGCCTGTGCGCGGCATATTCCGCGGGTGGGATGCCGCGATGGATGGCATCGCTGCCTGCGGGATCGATGGCGGCTTCGCACATCGATCTGGGTCCCGGCGGGATTCAGGTGCTGGCGAAGTCGGCGGAGGGTGACGGGAGCCTGAAGGTGAGCCGGCTGTCTCCGCTGGATGGGTCGACGCTTCAATCCTTCGCGGTGGAAGGCAGTGCTGCCTGCAAGGCGGCGGGGCTGCGCGTGGGCAGCGATGGCGCGGTGTGGGTGGCGGCGAATCGTGCGCCGGGCAGAAACCCGGTGCGCGGCTTCCTGACACGACTCCGCCGCGATGGCACGACGGAGTGGAAATCCGACCTGGGCACTCCGGAGACGATCGCCGACATGGTGGTGGGATCATTCGACCTGGATGCGGAGGGCAATGCGTGGGTGGGTGCGAAGCTGAATGGGCGCTGGGCTTTTCCGGATCTGGATGCGCAGGACTTCGTGCAAGACGTGGCGCTGGTGGCGGTGGATCAGGCGGGGAAGGTGTTCGATTTCCAGCGTGGCACGGGCGAGGGTAAGGAGAGCGCGACGGCGGTGTGTGCGGCAGTGCCGGGGATGGCGATGCTGGGCGGGTCTTGCTCGGGTGGCTTGCTTTCGCTGGGTGGGCTTTCGCCTCTGACGCCCGGGAGCGGTGGATCGATGTTTCTTTCGTCGGTGCGGAAGGCGGCTGGCTTGAGCCACTGGGTGTTCCGGAATGATCCGGCTTCGCCTCATTTGTTAGATTTGCCGGTGTTGCGGCACTTGCTGCGTGCGCTGGGGATCTCGCCTTACGTGGATGTGAACAACGGGCTGCTTGGCAGTGCGGTGACTGGCTATGCGACCAAGGAACAGATCGCGCTGCTGCGCGCGATCGGTGGGGTGGTGGCGGAGCCGGAGATCGAGATCGAGCCGAAGCTGGCCGACCGCGGATGGGCGCTGGCGCGGATGGCGGATGCGTCTAACAAGGCGCTGCCGCAGGACAAGGTGGACTACGAGCCGGTGGCGAGCACGAAGGGCGTGCGGCTTTATCTGATCGATACGGCGGTGAAGCATGTGGCGAATTGGTTCGCGGCGAATGACAAGCTGACGAATGACGGGACGGTGCTGATTCGTGGGTCGGGTGATCCGACGGTGTCGTCGCAGTTCGAGCACGGGACGCGGATGCTGTCGCTGATCGCGGGGCCGGAGACAGGTGCGGTGACGCGGACGCCGGTGCGGATGCTGAATCTGGACATCTATCCGAAGGGGAACTCGACCTCGGGACTGCTGGCGAATGCGATCCTGGAGGCGGTGGATCATCATGAGGAGAATGAGCCATCGCAGCCGGCTACGATTTGCCTGGCGAGTTCGTCGACGGCATCGGCGGATAGCACGATCGTGCGGATGGCGCTGCAGAAGGCGGTGGATGCGGGGATCGTGGTGATCGTTTCGGCGGGGAATGATGGCAAGTCGGCATCGACGTACTTGCCGGCGCGCTATGGGACGATGGATGGGGTGATTTGTGTGGGGGCGAGCGGGACGGCGAATGAGCGGGCCACGTTTTCGAACTATGGGCCGGCGGTGGATGTCTATGCGCCGGGGGACAGTGTTCGTTCCCTGCGGTATGCGGATCCGCAGAAGGGGACGTATGATTTGATCAATGGGACGAGTGCTTCCGCGGCGTATGCGAGCGGGGCGGCGTTGCTTCAGCTATCGCTGGATCCGGGGCTTTCGCCGGGTGCCGTGGAGGCGGCGCTGAAGTCGCGGGCTTACAAGGGGCCGGTGACGTTGTTGCAGCTGGCGAAGCCGGTGGCGGCGGTGAGCAAGGAAGCCTCCATGCCGGAGGATTATGATGGGGATGGTGATGGGTTTGTGGATTTGATCGAGAGGTTCCATGGTTCATCGGTGACGGATGCGGCGTCGCGGCCGGTGCCGATCACGTTGCGGCCGGAGGGGAATTCGGTGGCGGCGAGGTTCACGATCGCGTCTGATTTGTTTGTGAGTTCGAACCCCTATCAGCTGTCCGATGGGACGCGGTGGAAGGTGATGGTGTCGGAGGATCTGAAGACGTGGCGGGTGGCGGAGGGGACGCTGACGACGTCGGCGGGGAGTAGTGGGACGATGGAGGTGAAGTTTGTTTTTGCGAAGAGTGGGGAGCGGGGGTTTGTGAAGATTGAGGTGGTGCCGGCGGAGGAGGTTTGAGGGGGTAACCGGGGTCTTCTTTCGGGCTGAGCCATGCTTTCAGCATGTCCTGGTTGCGATGGAATCGCTCGGTGTCATCGCACCACAGGTCCATTAGTTGGCCCTCCCACAAGAGAAGCGTGAGCCCATGGTCGAAGTAAACGTATGCCGTCCATTCGTAGGCGGCGACGAGACCCATCCATCCGGCGAGCAGGTCGCTTTCCTCGCCATGGAAGAGGTGTCCCGGGGTGTCGATGATCCGTCGTTCTTCGCTGCTGGCTTTCCGGAGCTGAGTGACCATCGCCATCTGGTCAGGGGTGTAGTGGGCCCAGTCGGTGATGTGCAGCAGGGCGGATTGGAAGGGTTCGTTGAGGAGGACGAGGTTTCGCAGGAGCGCCATGGGATGAGGGCGCAAGGGGAGCTGAAGGTAGGGGCTTTCTCCACGGTTGGGCAGGCGGTAAGGGTTCTCCGTTAGGCCCTTGGCAGCGAGCCACTCGGTGCATTCATGGTCGGTCAGCGTTTTCAGGGCGTTAGAGAATAGCGGGTTTTGAGTCCGGGGGCAATGTTGGTCCGCCGGGCGCTGTTGTTTGATTTTGTTCGGACGATGAATGGCGGATCCATCTTTCGTGGCGATTGCGGGCTCGACCCGTCTCGCGGCCCTTCAGGCCGCCGTTGGTTGTGTGCCGGAAACCCAGCCCGATGGGCTGGGCTGAGGGCTGGCCGGGCCGTTGGCCCTGAAGAGGTGAGAGATTGGGTATCGGAGATGTTGATGGCGTGAGTCTGGAGGCCGGATCGATTGGACGGGAGAGGTGGCGAGATTGCACATGGGTGCTTCCCCGCAGCAGGGCTGCTGGCATTGAGCGGCAGCAGGGCTGCCGCAGTCCGGGTCTTCGACCACTTGGGCGGAGCTCTTTCTGGAAAAGGGTTGCCCGGCGGGTGGGGTGCGGCTACCGGGCCGCCCGGATTTCCATTCCATTCATTCTCTAACAAACAAATCGCCACACACCATGCCCGTTCTCGTAGGTAAGAAAGCGCCGTCGTTCACTGCCAAGGCCGTTGTCGCAAACACGATCATCGAGGGGTTCTCGCTCGATCAATTCCTGGGGAAGAAGTATGTGATCTTCTTCTTCTATCCGAAGGATTTCACGTTTGTGTGCCCGACGGAGCTGCATCGTTTCCAGGAGGAGATCGAGGAGTTTGAATCGCGCGATGTGGCGGTGGTGGGTTGCTCGACGGATTCGGAGTTTTCGCACTGGGCCTGGTTGCAGACGCCGAAGGCGAAGGGTGGCATCGAGGGGGTGACGTATCCGCTGGTGGCGGATGTGAACAAGACGATCTCGGATGCGTATGATGTGCTGGCGGGTGATTACGACATTGATGAGAACGGGACGCTGGTGGTGCGGGGTGAGCTGGTAGCCTATCGCGGTTTGTTCCTGATCGATAGGGAGGGAATCGTGCGTCACCAGGTGGTGAATGACATGCCGCTGGGGCGGTCGATCCGTGAGGCGCTGCGGTTGGTGGATGCGTTGCAGCACTTCGAGCAATTTGGTGAGGTTTGCCCGATGGATTGGAATCGTGGGGACAAGGCGATGACGCCGGACCACGAGGGGGTTTCGGGGTATCTGGCGAATTGAGGGTGGGTTTGATTTGATTCTTGAGGCGCGGCTGCGGGTGATTCGTGGCCGCGCTTTTTTTGTGTGGATTAGCGAGTGCCGGTGCGTAGTTCCGCCATGAAGAGGATTGAGAGTAGCAGGCGGTTCACGTTGCTCCTGATTTCTCACGAACGCGCCTACGGAGAGTTGGCGGGAGTGGGTTGGTGAAGCGGAGCGCTAGAAGCCGGAACGACGCAGTCGTTCCGCTACGAAGAGAGATTTGCCCTTTCTGCGAGGCTTTTCGATGAATCTTCGGGGGACATTCATGTTTCGTTCATCGGTGGTTCACGGGCGGGGATTTTTCTTCTCAGCGTGATCCGCCGCCTGTTGCAGCCGCAAGCCGACTTGCTCGATGACCCGACGCCGGGGAAGATCGCGCGGATTGCGGGTTTGGCGGCGGTGGCGCTGGCGGCTTATGGATTCACGACGGGCTATTGGCGCTCGCCGCTGATGGGGGTTTATGTGGCGCTGAAGATGCCGCTGCTGGTGGCGTGCACGCTTGGCTGCAATGGGATGCTGAATGGGCTGCTGGGCGTGCTGTTAGGTGGGATTGGATTCAGGCAGTCGATGCTCGCGCTGCTGAGTGCGTTCGCGGTGTCGGCACTGCTGCTCGGATCGCTGGCGCCGGTGACGCTGATGCTGGCGCTGAATGCGCCGTCGCCGGAGTCGCCGCAGGCCTTGTCGGCGCATGCGGGGTATCTTTTGTTTCACGTGTTCCTGGTGGCGGTGGCGGGGATTGCGGGGACGCTGACGCTTTATCGGATCCTGAGGCAGCGTTGTCCTTCGCAGGGTGTGGCCACGATCACGATGCTGGCGTGGCTGGCGGGGAATGGATTTCTCGGTGCGCAGTTCTCGTGGATCCTGCGGCCATTCTTTGGGACGCCAGGACTGGTGGTGCAGTTCTTCCGGCCGTTTCCGATGCGCGGCAGCTTTTATGAAGCCGTCTGGAGCTCGCTCAACAAAAGCACCCATGGCAATGCCGCATTCGCGATCGCGGGGCTGCTGTTAGGTCTCGTGGTGATCGCCTTGCCGATCCTCCGCACTCTTTTTCCCAGAACTCAACTCGTAAGACCATGAACCAAGATAGCCAGAATCCGATGCCGCCCTTCGCGCCGGCTCCGCCGCCTCACTCGCCCTATGGGGCACAAGCCCAAGCACCGGCTCCCCGTGTCGAGCCGCCATTGCCCGAGAAGCTGGACATGCGCGCGCTCTTCGAGGCGCTGCTGCGAAGTCCGCGGGCGCTGGTGGGGCGGCTGGCCGATCCGGGGCATGGGGCGTTCGTTCCCTTCCTGATCATCGCGGTGCTCTCGCTAATCGTATTCGGTGCGGTGCTGGGGAGCTTCGCGATGGGGACGCAGATGTGGGCGGCTCCGGTGAAGATCACGGCGGGGCTGCTGATCGCGGGAGTGATCTGCTATCCGAGCCTGTATATCTTCTCGTGCCTGGCGGGATCGCAGGCGGGGGCGTCGCAGCTGGCGGCGACCTTTGCCGGGATGCTGGCATTGGCGGGGCTGCTGCTGTTAGGGTTCGCGCCGGCGGTGTGGATCTTCACGCAGGCGACGAATTCGCTGGGCTTCATGGGGGTGCTGTCGCTGGGTGCGTGGTTCATCGCGCTGATCTTCGGGCTGCGATTCCTGAGGAATGCGGTGAGCTCGACGGGTGCGGTTTCGAAGGGGCCGTTCTCGGTGTGGAGCATCATCTTCCTGCTGGTGACGCTGCAGATGACGACCTCGCTGCGGCCGATCCTGGGGCGGTCGAATCATCTGCTGACGGATGAGAAGAAGTTCTTCATCCAGCACTGGATCGAGTCGTCGGGCGAGGAGCTTCCTGACAGCCGGAAGACGGCGGGCACTACTTCCACGAACCCCTGATGAAGGCGAAGCCACCGCGCATGAAGATGAAGATGAAGCCGAGGTCTTCGGAGGTGTCCGCGAGGTCGGCACGCAAGCCACGGACGAAGACACCCGCAGTGATGGCGAAGTCGCGTGACCGGCTGTTCGAGTCGCTGCGGGAGGAGCTGGGGTTGTGAAGGCCCTTGGCTGGTGAAGGGATCGACAACGAAAGTGTCGAAATCGACGAAAGGAAGAAGTAAGAGAGAGTCGGAAGAAGTCCTTCCATCGCCGCGTTCCTACCTGAACCCATATGAAATCCATCTTCTGCCTTCTCGGTCTGGCTCTTTCCACTCATGCCGCCGACTGGCGCCTCATTTGGTCGGATGAGTTCGATCATGCGGGGGCGCCGGATGCCAAGAAGTGGACGTATGAGAAGGGCTTCGTGCGGAATGAGGAGCTGCAGTATTACACGGCGGATCGTCGGGAGAATGCGCGGGTGGAGAATGGGAGCCTGATCATCGAGGCGCGGCATGAGACGTTTGCGAATGCCTTTTTCAAGGAGGGGTCCGACAACTGGATCACGAAGCGGAAGGAGGCGGAGTATACCTCGGCGGCGCTGATCACGAAGAAGCTGAAGGCCTTTCACTATGGGAAGGTGGAGGTGCGGGCGAAGTTGCCGGCGGGCAAGGGCGTGTGGCCGGCGATTTGGATGCTGGGTGACAACAACGGCGGGCATTGGCCGGTGTGCGGCGAGATCGACATCATGGAATTCGTGAGCCATGAGCCGGGGGTGGTTCATGCGACGATCCACTTTGCAAAGCCGGGGACCGGCGAACACGGGCAGGTCGGCGGGGACACTCGCTCGGAGACCTTGCACAGCGAGTTCCATGTTTATGGGCTCGAGTGGGATGAGAAGAGCTTCAGTTTTCTCTTCGATGGGAAGCCTTACAAGACCATCGAGCTGGATGTGGCTGGCAAGGGGGCGGAGAATCCGTTTCGCAAGGCGGATGCGTTTTACCTGATGCTCAATCTTGCGATCGGAGGGGCGTGGGGAGGCGAGGCGGATCCGAAGGTGTATCCGCAGAAGTTCGAGATCGATTGGGTGAAGGCGTGGGAGAAGAAGTGAGGTGAGCGCCTCAGATCAGGTCACGACGGCGATGCAGATGTTTGAGTTACTGAGCCATTCGACGTTACCCGACCTCCTTCGCTCCGTCTCGAAGCTTGCTCCCACCGACAGAAATCGCCAAGGTTTGATGTGGCTTCCGTCGCGCCCTCAGCAAGATGAATACTGCCGTTTTCCGAGCGTTGTTTTGCGTCGCTACCCTGTGGGCTTCAGCATCGGCACAAATCGTCGTTGCCGGATTTGAGAATCAGAGGCCAACGTTTCCTGAGCCAGATGCCGCAACGAAACTCAAATGGCTCCAAGAATACCTTCACCTCATTGAAAAGCTTCCGGCCGGTGAATTTGCTCGAGGTTATCCAGCGCTGATTGAAAAGCTCGGGAAAGCTCCGGAGGAAAGGGTTCCGGCTCTTAAGGCAATTGGAGAGCTCGGAGATCCATCCGCCATTCCCTTTCTTGTGCCTGTTCTCCGGAATGGTGAACGATCTTCTCAGGTTTATGCAGGCTTAGCGATCGAGAAGATTGTGTCGGGTCTTGAGCTTTCGAGGCGAGGTTCGCCGATCAAAGGCGAGGAATTCATCGAGGCGCCCAAAGCAGGCGAGCTCGATCTGAAACCGATGAGATGGATCGTCTTCGAAATGCTGACCTGCGGCGAGCCAAGTATCCAAGGTTATGCGGTAACCATGGCTGGGTACTTGGATCTCGAAGAGCTTAAGCCGGTCTTGGAAGTTCTGCGCTCCTCTCCCCATGGGGCTGTCAAAGGCCAGCTTGACGACTTTCTCCACATCATGGAGCGCAGCAAACGCTAGAAGGTGGGTGGATGCTGTCTGCCGATATCAGCACTGTCGTTGGAAGATTTCGCCACCGTGATCAAGATGGGGCCATCTCCGGCTACCCTCCTCCGTTTTCTGAACGAAGACATCGCTGGTCTGCTTCATCATCCTTCCAGCCGCCTCAAGTCACGACGGCAATGCAGTACCAGCCCATGAGCCACCACAGGCCTCCGCCGATGAGGGTGGTGATGACGGTGAGGGGGCGGGGGAAGAGGGGATGGGACAGGAGGAGCAGGACGGCGGCCCAGGGGATGACGACGCGCGGCACCGGCCTGAACCACGGGAAGTAGGAGGCGTGGCAAAAGGGGCCCATGAAGATGTGGGTCAGGACGTGGGCGCTTTGGGTGGGGCCGGTCTGGGGGAAGCTGAGCGAGAAGGTGAGCGCGCCGACGGTCATGGAGAGGACGCACAAGGCGATGGCGAACCAGCGGCGGCGAGCGAGGGACAGCACTTCGGCGCTGTCGTTCTCGGTCTGCTTGAGGTCAGGGCGGTTGGGCACGCGGTGGTCGGATTCCGGCTTATCTTATCTGGGCGAGGGTGCGTGGTTTTTCAAGGGCTCAAGGGAGGGTGGCTAACTTTTTACCTCCTTTTGACACAAGGGCCGGGGGCGGCGTGGCATGATGGTCGTTCCTGCAGTTTTGTTTGTTAGGCAGGATTTGGTTCTACGAGGTTTCCCTGCACTGCACATGACGCCCGGAGGGCTTGGGGCTTGAGTGAGTCCCCGGTCCTCCGGGCACGTGGGATTTGGTCTTGCGGGCTACGGCTGTGCTTGGGGCTTTGGATCCGGCTTGTCGAAGGTGAGGGGAATCAGGTGGTCGGTATCGTCCGCGGCGAGCTTGCCGCTGAAGATCTGGCGGAACTTTCCTTTCTTTTGAACCGGTTCTCCTCCTGTGAGTGGCTCGAAGATGCGGAGGTCGATCTTGGCGACCTTATCGATCTTGTCGGTCTTTGGGAGAGGGACGCTTTTGCTGGCTCCGGGTTTCAGGCTGAACTTGTCGGTATTGTAGAGGAGGAAGGTGAGTTCGCGGGTGGTGTCGTTGGTGAGCTTGGCGGTTGCGGGTGTGGTCCTGCGTTGGACTTCGATGGAGACGCCGGCTTGGGGAGGGATTTTCGGGTTGGGGGCTGAGGGGGTTGCGAAGGCGAGGGACAAGCTGGAGGCGAGCGCGGCGAAGGTGATGATGCGGAGAGAGGAGAAGGCCATGGGCAGCTTTTGGGTTATTGGGTTGATGACATAGCAGGGTGGGAGGTGGGTTTCAATCTGGGGAAGAAGGGTTTTGGGAGGGTGGAGAGGTGGAGGTGTTTCCGGGAGAGGAGAGGGAGTCTCACGATGCGGCTTGTGGCCGCGAGTCAGCGACGGTCGTAGACGCGCCGCTACATTCGTGTCGACGGAACGTCGACACTCCTTAGGGCGGAACGACTTCGTCGTTCCGCTATTACTTGGCGCTTGGAAGTTTCAGTGGGGTGGATAAGCCTGCGGTCCGTGCGACACGGCCAGCAGAGTGATGTCTTGAAGATCTTCGCCTATGTGGCCGGCACGCTGATTCTGGCGGCGGTGATTTCGCCGTGGCTCTATCAGCTGGGGAAGGGGCTGGCGGAGGTGACGGCGGAGAAGCAGACGAATGGGATGATCCGCTATGTGGCGGAGGCGGCGGGGCGGGCGGACTTTCCGAAGTTCTTCGATCGCGCGCTGATGTTGTCGGCGCTGGTGCTGTTGTTTCCGCTGACGGCTTGGCTGCGGTTGGGACGGGCGCCGGGGAGTTATCGTGACACACCGTGGTCGCTGCGGCTGCCGGACAATGTGGTGGTGGCGGATCGGGGGCAGCCGCTGCGGCGGAATCCGTATGGGTGGCTGCAACTGGCGACCGGCCTGATCCTGGCGGGTGGGCTGTTGCTGCTGTCGGGCTGGCTGATGCTGCAGGCGGGGTGCTTCGTGTGGAAGGATGCGACGGAATCGACGCGAGGGGTGGTGAACAAGGTGCCGCAGGCGATCGATTGGGCGAAGTCGCTGAAGAAGGTGATCCCCGGTGCGGTGGTGGTGGCGCTGGTGGAGGAGTTGCTTTTCCGCGGGGTGCTGCTGGGGATTTTCCTGCGGGCGATGCGGGTGACGCCAGCGGTGTTCTCGCTGTCGTTCCTGTTTGCGTTCGTGCACTTCCTGCAGCCGCCGGTGCAGGTGAAGATCCCGGATCCGGAGGCATCGTCGGCGGGGTTTTTCCTGCTGAGCCAGATCTTCGCGCGCTTCGGCAGTCCGATGGAGCTGGCATCAAGCTTCACGGTGTTGATGGCGGTGGGGCTGGTGTTGGCATATGCGCGGGTGAGGACGGCGTCGCTGTGGTTGCCGATCGGGCTGCACCTGGGCTGGGTGGTGGGAGTGGGGATTTTCAAGGCGACGACGTGGCCGGTGGGTGGACTGCCGGAGGCGACGCGGATTTTTGTGGGGCCAACGCTGCGGGAAGGTCTGCTGCCGTTGTCGGTGGTGATGGTGACCGGGGTGCTGGTCCACCTGATGACGCGGGTGCCGGAGCCGACGGCGAGCTATCGCAGTTAGAGAGGGTGATCCGCGATGGGCGAGAGCGATACCGGCAGGATGGGGATAGGGAAGGGGAGCCTGTGGAAGCGGATGTACGACCTGCTCTACCCGGGGAGGTGCCGGCGGTGCTGGAGTGGTCTGGAGGCGGGGCGGGCGCTGTGCGATGGGTGTGCGGATGAGTTGCCGGGGTTGAACGAGCCTTTTTGTGAGCAGTGCGGGGAGGAGCATGAGGGGCGGATCGAGTCGGCGTTCTCGTGCGTGAATTGCCGGGGGCAGACGTTTTCCTTCGAGTTCGCGCGGCCGGCGGTGCCGCATCATCCGGCGCTGTTGGAAATGATCCACGAGCTGAAATACACGCGGCGGATCGAGCTGGTGGAGGAGCTGGCGCGGTTGGGGGCGCGGGCTTTCCGGGATGACGCGCGGCTGGCGGTGGCGCTGGAGGAGGGTTGGCCGCTGGTGCCGGTGCCGCTGCATCGGGGTCGGAAGTTGTGGCGGCATTTCAATCAGGCGGAGGAGATCGCGCGGCCGCTGGCGAAGCAGACGGGACTGCCTCTGTGCCAAGCACTGGCGCGGACCCGCGGGACCGGGACGCAGACCAGCCTGAGCCGGGTGGAGCGGCTGAAAAACCTGCGGGGTGCGTTTGAACTGACGTGGGCGGGCAGGCGATTTGCCGCGGGAAAGCCGCCGGGCGCGGTGATTGTGGACGATGTTTTCACGACGGGGGCGACGACCGGCGAGTGCGCCCGGGTGCTGAGGAAAGCGGGTGTCCAAAAGGTGGTTGTCGTCACCGTGATGCGGGGCTAGCCTCGACGCCTTCACCGAGCACGACTGACCTAACGAACCCATGGGCATCTTCAACAAGCCACCTCTGCGCGGCGGCCGCAGCCGCGATAACATGCCGGAGGGACTGTGGACCAAGTGCCCCGATTGCGGGGCCATGCTGCACACGCTGGAGCTCAAGCAGCACCACCAGACCTGCCACCACTGCGACCATCATTTCCTGATGGATGCGCGGGAGCGGATCGCGCTGCTGGCGGATCCGGAGAGCTTCGAGGAGACGGAGAAGGATCTGATTTCAGCCAATCCGCTCGGGTTCACGAACTATCGCGAGAAGATCGAGGGGATGCGGGCGAAGACCGGTCTCAATGACGCGGTGGTGACGGGTCGCCTCAAGGTCGGCGGACAGCCGGCGGTGATCGCGGTGATGGATTTCAAGTTCTTCGCGGGCTCGATGGGCTCGGTGGTGGGCGAGAAGATCGCGCGTGCGGTGGAGCTGGCGATCAAGGAGAAGCGCGGGGTGATCATTGTGTCGGCATCGTCGGGTGCGCGGATGCAGGAGGGCATGCTCTCGCTGATGCAGATGGCGAAGACGTGCGGCGCGCTGGCGCGTTTGTCGGAGGCGCATCTGCCTTACATTTCGGTGATGACGCACCCGACGACGGGTGGCGTGACGGCGTCGTTCGCGACGATCGGTGACATCAATCTGGCGGAGCCGAAGTGCATGATCGGCTTTGCCGGTCCGCGGGTGGTGAAGGAGACGACGCACCAGAACCTGCCGCCGGGTTTCCAGACGGCGGAGTTCATGCTGGAGCACGGGCTGGTGGATACGATCGTGCCGCGCGGCAAGCTAAGGGAGAAGCTGGCGCAGTTGCTGGCGTTCATGATGCCGGTGGGGTGAGTCCCCGGTGCAGGATGGACGCGGGCTGGGCGACGTGCTAAAGGTTATCCCATGAGCGAAAAGTCGCAGGCCCTGCTGGAAGCCGCGCTGGCCCTCGATCCCGAGGATCGCCGGTGGCTGGCGGAGGCTTTGTGGGAGAGCTTCGATGAGGATGAGGAGGTTCTAAAGATTGCCGACGAGCGTTGGAAAGCGTTGGAAGAGAACCCGGATTCGTGGGTGAGTCACGATGAGGTCATGAAGCTCCTGAAGCGGAAGTGATGGAGATCCGGTACCTCCGAGAGGCTCAGGAAGATATTCGCGAGGCTCTGGAATACCTGAGCGATCGGTCACCTTCGGCTGCCGAACGCTTTTCAAGAGATCTTATCGAGTTGCTGGAGAAGGTCGCCACGCATCCTGGCTTCGGCTATCCTTTCGGGCCGTTCTTCCGCAAAGTGGCGATGCGATCACTCCCTTGGGCGGTGGTATACCGGACCGATATGGAAGCAGGGATTTTGTGGGTCGTCGTCGTCAGGCATGACCGACGCCATCCTTCATATGGAATGAAAAGGAGCCCCCCGGATCCTTGAGGCCCGGACTTGCGGGAGATGGTCAGCGAGAAAGTGGAGAAATCCGGGCGATGCCGCATTGAATGATCTTTGCGCTAAACCTTTGGGGGGCGCGGAGCCGTGGATACTTCATCATCTTATGAAGTTCTCTCTTCCGCTTTTTCTTTCTGTTTCGCTGGTGGCGCCGATGCTAGCTGAGGTTCCTGAGGCCAAGGTTGAGACCGGGCATTCGCGGGGGGATGAGGGGTTCAAGTTCGATGCGATCCTGCCGCCGGCGACGAATGATGCGGGGACGAAGGCGAAGTTCGCGGTGGTGTCGGGGGCGGTGGATCCGAACTCGGGCGGGATCGCGGTTTTGAATGATGGGAAGATCCCGACGAGCAACGATGATCCGAAGAACAATTTCTTTTTCTCGGGGAAGGGCGGGCGGCTGACGGTGGATCTGGGGAAGGACACCGATGTGGAGTCGATCGCGACGTATTCGTGGCACAATGGCGGGCGGTCGGCGCAGCACTACAAGCTGTATGCGGCTGCTGCGGATGCGAAGGAGTTCGACGCGGCGCCTGGCGAGGGTGTGGATCCGGCGACGAAGGGGTGGGTGGAGATCGCGAGCGTGGAGACGCCGGTGCGGCGCGCGGGGCAGAATGGGGTGGTGATTTCAGCAAAGAAGGAAGGGGCGACGTCGCTCGGGAAGTATCAGCATCTGCTGTTCGACATCGTGCCGAATGAGGATGCGCGTGGGTTCGGGAATACCTTCTTCAGCGAGATCGATGTGGTGGAGGCGGGCGGTGAGAAGCTGGTGCGGCTGACGCCGCCGGAGAAGATTCTGACGACATTCGAGACCGAGGGTGGTGACTTCAAGATCATCCTGGATTCGACGGCGAGCCCGGACCTGGCGCCGTGGTTCAAGGAGGCGGCGGTGCCAGCGATGCAGAAGTGGTATCCGAAGGTGGCGGAGCTGATTTCGATCCCGGGCAAGACGCCGGCGGCACCGAAGAGCTTCAACGTGGAACTCCGCGAGGGTCAGATCATGCCGGGTCGCGATGGCATCCCGGCCTTTGCGAATGGACAGCAGATCGTGGTGAGCTCGAAATTCATGCGGGACCAGAAGGACAAGGAGGCGGTGGGTTGCCTGATCCACGAGATGGTTCACATCGTGCAGTTCGGTGAGAAGCCTGCGGCGCGCGGGGTGCCGACGTGGTTCTTCGAGGGGGCGACGGATTATATCCGGTGGTTCCTCTTTGAGCCGGAGAGCAATGGGGCGGTGATCCGCAATCCGGATCGGGTGAAGTATGATGACAGCTATCGGACGACGGCGAACTTCATCGACTGGGTGACGCGGACCTACACGAAGGATCTGATCGCGAAGATCCACATTGCGGTCCACGAGGGATACTCGGTGGAGCTGTGGAAGACGTGGACGGGCAAGCCGGTGGAAGAGCTGGAGAAGGAGTGGAAGGAGGATTTGAAGAAGCGGCTGGAGAAGAAGTGATGTTCTCCGGGGCACGGTGGGCGGCGTAGGCGTGGACGCCGGTCGCTCGCTGTGCTAGAGGTTTCCCATGAGCGAAAAGTCGCAGGCCTTGCTGGAAGCCGCGCTGGCCCTTGATCCTGAGGACCGGCGCTGGTTGACGGAGGCGCTCCTGCATAGCTTTGGTGAAGGAGAAGCCGATGAGGAAGGCATCCGGATCGCCGAGGAAAGGATGGCCGAAGTCGAGCGCGGTGAAGCCCGCATGGTGCCGTGGGATGAGGCGATGCGGGCTACGCGAGTAGGTGTGATGGGAGCGGAGTGTGCGGACCACTTTGGGGGCAATGCGGGCTTGGGAGGTGGAGAGGGGTTGTTAGGTGGTTCGAGTCCGCCTGAAGGCGGGACTACGTACGCTTGGGGCGGGCTGGGAGGGACCATTCGGGCGGAATGAATTCCGCGCTCCCAGTGGGAGACCGTGGTTGGGCGTGGCGATTCCGGTGGGAAACGATTGAGGTGATGGCAGACAGCGGCGATGCTGGCGCGGCCTTGCCGTGACCTACTCCGAATCCATCGACTGGCTGTTCTCGACGCAGATGTTTGGCATCAAGCTGGGGCTGGAGGGGCCGCGGCGGTTGCTGAAGGAGTATCTGGCGTTTCCGGCGCATGGGGTGAAGGTGATCCATGTGGCGGGGACGAATGGGAAGGGCAGCACGTGCGCGATGATTGATTCGGTGGCGCGGGCGGCTGGGTATCGGTGCGGGCTTTTTACTTCGCCGCATTTGATCGACTACCGGGAGCGGATCCGGGTGTCGGGGGTGGAGATTCCGGAGGAGAATTGCGCGGCGATGCTGACGGAGCTGCGTGCGGTGTGTGAGGCGCTGGATCCGCATCCGACGTTCTTTGAGATCACGCTGGCGCTGGCGATGCGGTGGTTCCGTGAACGGGAGTGCGAGATGATCGTGCTGGAGACCGGGATGGGCGGGCGGCTGGATGCGACGACGGCGGTGCCGGCGGATGTGTGTGCAATCACGCCGGTGGGGCTGGATCACATGCAGTGGCTGGGCGATACGGTGGAGGCGATCGCGGTGGAGAAGGCGGGGATTTTTGTCGAAGGCGTGCCGGCGATTTCGGCGCCGCAGGAAGAAGGAGTGCGGCGGGTGTTAGAGAAGGAGGCGAACGAGCGGCGCTGTCCGCTATCGTTCATCGATGCTCCGTTGCAGGGGTATCCGGTGGCGTTGCCGGGGCCGCATCAGCGGTGGAATGCGGCGCTGGCGCTGGAGTGTCTGCATGCGGCCGGGGTGCACCTGGACTACGGGGTGGTGATGCACGGGCTGTCCACGGTGAGGTGGCCGGGACGCTTTGAGAGGATCACTTACAAGGGTCGCGAGGTGGTGTTGGATGGGGCGCACAATCCGCAGGGGGCGGCGGTGCTGGCGAGCACGTGGAAGGAGGAGTTTGGCGCGAGGAAGGCGACGCTGGTTTTCAGTGCGGTGGGGGGGAAGGATATTGCGGGGATCCTGGAGCTGTTAGTGCCGTTGGCGGAGAAGATTCACATCTGTCCGGTGGATACGCCGCGGGCGGTGGCTGCGGAGGAGTTGGCGGCGGCGTTGCCGGAGGGGGCTCCGGGTTATGTTTGCCATGGTGGGTTTGAGGCGGCGTTTGCGGCGGCGATGGAGGGGGATGGGATTGTGCTGGTGGCGGGGTCGTTGTTTTTGGTGGGGGAGGCGAAGGCGTTTTTGGAGGGGGGGACGTTTCAGGGGAGTGCGCAGTGAGGGTGTGGCGGTCTGGAGACAGGAGCTTCCGAGGTGAGCGACGATTGGGGTCGGTCATGCTTTTCCGCAACGCCGTTGGCGTAGGTCACTGGCGTATGCAGGACCCCGGGTAGCCTCCTTCGTCGGCAACCCGGGGCTTTGGGACGTAGTCCCGTTGGGACAAAGAGTTCCGGACGTAGGATTCCCGACCTAGGGTTCCTGACTTGTGTGGGGAAGTCGGCGAGGCTGGGGCTGTACGCAGTGAAGGAGGGCCGTGGGGCCCTCCTTCGTGAAGTTTGTTCAGGTCGTTGTTGGGACGCGGACGGTTACTGGAGGATGTAGGTGGTCATGGTGACCGTCGGGATGCGCTTCGAGAGCTTGAAGGTGAAGAAGGTCATGTCCACGGCGGTCGGTTCGTTGGTGGTCGTGTTCTTGTGGACCGACGAAACGGTGGGCTGGGCGCCCTTCTTGGGCTTGTTGATGTAGGCATTCGCGCCGATGGCACCGGAGAGGAAGCCGATCTTGAAGCCGGGGCCGATGAGCTCGCCCTTCTTACCGATGACGAAGGTGACCTGCTGGCCGACGGTGAAGTTCGGAATGCCGGCGGGAGCGGAGGTTCCGAGAACGGGAGTGCCACCGAAGCCGGTGGTGGTCGCGAACTGGGCGGTGGTCACCGTGAAGGTGAAGGTCTTGCCGGGAGCGTAGTCACCGAAAAGTACCGGCGGCTTGGGAGCGGCGGCTTGGGCTGCGGTGAACGGGAGTACAGCAACGAGGAGCGCGAAGGCGCGGAGGAGTAGCTTTTTCATCTGAGGGGATGGCAAGGAGATGCCACGCCGCTGCTAGATGATTGTTAGGTTCGGATCAAGCGGAAATCCGGGGGGCTTGATCTTCCTCGGACTCGTGCGATTTGCGTTATGAGTCGTTGAGGGGGAGTGAGTGCGGGGTGCCGGCTCAGGAGCTCCTGGCCATCACTTGGTGCGCTGCATTCCCGGAGGCAAATCGGTCGCGGCTTTCTTCGTGGGCTCGACGCCTGGCGGGAGGCCCGGGACGCTGCTAGGCTTCGGCTCGGGTGCGGTGGTGACGGCGGCGGGCTTGTCGCTGGTCTTCTCGGTCTGCGCCGGCTGCACAAATCGCTTTGGCGCGGGCACCGGTTGGCTGGCCCAGCCTCCGGGCGGAGGAAGTTCCATGGTCTCGCCCTTTTCGGTCACGACCACGCGGCCTTCCTTCGCTTTCACTTCCCACGCGATATCAGGATCGCCATTCACCACGAGGTAGTGCTTTCCGCCTTCGGGAATATTCAGATGGTTTTCGCGACCGGCAAGCATCTGGCTGACGACGAGCGCGCCGGTGGCGGCATCACGCACGCTGATGAGCACCCGCTTTTGCTTCCAGCCACTTTCGGTGGTGGGGCGCCAATAGGGATCGTCGCGCTTGCTCGGAGCCTTGTCCGTCAGGGTCCACTGGAGGACATAGGGGCCTTTGAATTCGAAGGCCTTCGACTTCTGGTCATCGCCGCTTCCCGAGTGAATTGCGACACCACCGGTGAAGACGGGGCCGGCGACACACGGAAGAGCCAAGGCGATGAGGAGCAGGATCGTTTTCATTACGAGAAGAGTCATGGGCCGTCTAACAACCCAACCACGGGCGCTTCAATTTCCGCGAAGCAGCGCGAACAGCCCGGCGCGTCCTCAGTGCGAGGAGACCTCGGGGAGCATCTGCGAGCCGAAGAGCGGGCAGTCGTAGTCGAGGGACGGGATAGAGCGGGGAAGGGGCAAGGTGGGCGGGGTGAGCCAGGCGGGCACGGCCATCTGGATCTGCTCGCTCTGGTCGGTGAGCCGGATGTAGGGCTCGGATTCCGTGTCCATCTTCAGCTGGAGCTCGGCACCACCGGGGACCTTGTAGACCCAGCGGTCGGGGAACTTGTGGTTCTTCTGGCGGTAGTCTTCCAAGCGCAGGGCGCTGAGGGTGACGACGCGGCGCCAGAGCAGGCGGCGATGGTTCTCACAGAAGCCGAGGATCAAGGAGGCTTCGCCGGGATCGACGGAGACCTTCAGGCCGATCGACGGTGGCAGGTCGCCGACGCGGCGGCTGTTTCTCCAGTGACGGGCGAGGGCGACGGAAGCGGGGACCAGGGTGGTATTCTGCTCTTCCAGCAGGCGGCGGACGACGCGGATGCGCGGATAGAGATCGCGCCAGAAGCGGGGATCGAGCGATGCCTGGGCGGCGGCGTCGGCGAGGGCCGAAAGGCGGCTGGCCTCGGACCATGCGGCGACGAGCAGGAGGCTTTCCACCTCGGGATCGGGAGCCACATTGCGTGCCGAGATCAGGGTGTCGAGGCGCTCGACATCGGCGAGTGCGAGGCGTCCGGCGCAGGCTTCGCGCTCGATGACGGTGAGGACGCGGAGCTCGATGGAGGAGAGGAGTTCGCGGCGCTCGAGGCTGGTGGCCGGTTCGGCGGCGGCGAGGATGCCGAACATGTCTTCGGCGCGCTCGAGGGTCTCGGCGCGATTGCCGGCGGAGGCGCTGCGCTCGAGCTGGAGGCACTGGACTTCCACCCAGATCGGGAGGACGCGGGCGCCGAACAGGTTGGAGCGGGAGGCGATGTTGGCCTTGGCCCAGTCGAGATGATCGAGGCGCTTGGCGATGACCGGGAGCACTTGCAGCGCGGCCTCGCGGGGTTTGTCGGTCGCGGGGCGGGCGGTTTGCTCGGGACCGGTTTCGGTTTCGGTCGCGAGGGAGATCAGGGTGGCCCTATCCTCGGGGGAGAGGTGGCGGTTTTCCTTGGGGAAGGACTTCCGGAATTCGTTGACGTGCTCGACATTGCGGACGACGCGGCCGGCATCGCCGAGCACGGGGCCGAGCAGCACGCCGACCATGAGCATGGCGGGGACGGCACCGGAAACGGCGAGCAGCGTGCCACCGGCGAAGCGGGTGACGAAGGCGGGCCGCTTGCGCATGACTTCCATGAGCAGGGCCTCGATCTTCTTGTGCCAGCCCTCGCTACCGATGAAGGCGCCCTGGCCTTCCTCGCGCATGCCGCGGAAGATGCGGCGGAGAGCCTCGGACTCGTCATTGACCTCGCCGGCCCATGGCAGCTTGCGGGCACCGCGGACGACCTGGATGGTGCGCAGGTCCCACAGCACGCCGCCGAACATGGCGGCCGCGATGTAGCGGAGCACCCGCGATTTCAAGATGAGCGCGGCGGCGAAGGCGGAAAGCGAGGCGGTGACCGTGAAGAACGGGCGCAGCATCGGCAGGTCGCGGAAGACGAGAAGGTCGATCACCTTGCCGCCATCCATTGGAAGGACGGGCAAGAGGTGGAGAGCATTCAGCGCCACGGCCATGCCGGCGGCATCCAGCAGCCACAGCGGCGTGGACGGCTGGAAGTAGCCGTGGGCGAGCATGGCGAGGCCGGCGATGAGGCCGGGGAGAGGGCCGCCTAACAGGACGACGAGCTGCTGCCATGCGGGAGCGTGGAGCTTGCGTCCGCGCTCGGTGGCTCCGGTGAAGGGAACGAAGACCGGTGGCACGCCCTTGTAGCGGAAGAGCTTCATGGGCACCCAGTGGCCGGCTTCGTGCAGGGCGGCCAGGCAGAGGACGGTGAGAGCGGTCTGGAGCGGTTGATCGTGGCCGAAGAGCGCGATGAAGAAGGCGACGGTGCCGAGCAGGACGACGATGCGGCGCAGGTGATCGAGCGGGCTGGTGCGGACCGCGATGAGGGCGCGATAGCGGGCGAGGTCTTGTTCGACGGCCTGATTGAGCGAAAGGCCAACGGGTCCGCCGACGCGCTCGCCTTCATCCATGCGGGCCTTGGCCGGAGCGGCGACGTCGCGGCGGGTGGCGGAGCGGAAGCTGCGACCGGTGAAGAAGTCCGCGAGGAGAGGGAGGACGCGGGAAGGGAGGCGCGAGAAGCGGAGACGGAGGATGTCCGGATCACTGTGCGTGGGGACGAATTCGCCGCCCTTCACCTGGGCTTCGTGGCGGGCTTCCTCGTCCGCCTCCAGCATGCCGGCGAATTTATCGACGGGGGGAAGGACGCGGTCCTTGTTCCCGCGGATGCGCGAGTAGTGGAGCTTCCACTGTGAGGTGACGGTGCCGAAAAAGCGCTGCACATCCTGCCACCACGAGGGCGGGTGATGGGTGATACGGCGGTCGGCGGTGACCACCAGGGTGCCATCGCGCAGGGCATTGAAGAGAGTGAGGGAGACGCTGGCGCCTGCGCCGCTGACGGGCACGGTGCGCTCGAGCGTGGCGTAGGTCTTCTCCTCTTCATTGAGGAGGATCCAGCGGTGGGCCTCGGCGTAGCCGGCGCTCTCAAGGCGGGAGAGCTGCATCTGGCGGAAGCCGAAGTGGCCGAGGCGGTTCAGCCATGGGGCCATGCGGCGGCGCACGTCGGGGGGGACTTGATAGGAGTCGATCAGGTGAGCCTTTACCCGATAGCGGCGGACATTCGCCACTGCGATGAACGCACAGAAGAGCGGTAACCCGGTCGCGAATACGAGGGCTAACAGGGCGAAGCCAAATGACATCCCTGAAAATGCGGCGAACATCCGGCGCTACTAGTTGTCAGAGGTTTTTTTAAAATCAAGCCTCATTTAATTTTGGAAAAGCCTTGAAGTCGCGATTCCTTGGATGCCCAAGCCTCTGAAATGCTTAATTTTACGACAAATCGGCGGCGGGCTAGCGGCGAATTGCAACGCTGGATTTACAGGACAATCTGCCATTAAATAAAATAATTGTATAATCAGGTTTTCTTAATAATTTTCCCCATATCGTTTCTGCGAACGGGCCCCACCCGCTGGCAGGACGGTTGCATTGGTTCTCCCCTTCATCCTCTGGAATGCCTTGTCGACCCGTGCTCGGAATGAGCTAGGCCGGCAATGTTTTCGTACGGACCTCCGCGTGAGTGCGGGGGAAAGGGTGGGCTTTTGTACGCCTGGTTCCCGCTCCCCTTCACCCCGGTTGTTGTTGCATGCTCCCCGCAGTCCCCGCTGTCCGCAGGTTCGTACTTGGTGCCCTGGCCATGGCCTGGTGTGCCGGGGCGGCGCATGCGGTTAATCCGCCGCCGACGCAGCTTTTCTACGTCCCTTTCCCAGAGGACCAGCAGCTGGAGGCCTTCAATGCGATCAACTCGGTGGCGGACGATCCGATCACGGTCTTCGTCACGCTGGCCGCGGCGACAGACGGGACGGTGATCTATTATGACCACTGGGAGGACGGGTATGAGAAGGACATCACCAATCCGACGCAGTCCACGACGCTGATCTTCGGCGATGGGAATCCTGCCAACGGCTACCCGCCGGGGAATCCGGCCGACCTGATCCCGGCGGGGACGGTTTTCAATCTGCGGAATTTCGTGGCGACGGGCACGCAGCAGTCGGTGATCGACTACGATGCGCGGGACAAGATCGCGTCCTTCAAGCCGATCTCGGTGACGAAGATGACGGTGCCGGCGGGGACGAACACGCTGCTGGCGGGTTGCACGGAAGTTTTCGAACGCGGGCTGTGGGGCACCGAGTATCGCTGCCCGGTGGGAGTGGACATGCCGGTGACGACGCCGACGGCGACGCTCACGCAGGACGAGAATCTCTTCAGCTACACAGCGCTGGCGATTTCCGCGGGTCCCGGTGGTGCCAGTGTCCAGATCGACAAGGACAACAACGGCGTCTACGAGGAGACCGTGGTGCTGGCGGAGGGCGAGGCCGTCTTCCGCAGTGACGTGAATGTGGGTGGCCATGTGCTCGCGAGCAAGCCGGTGCAGGTGATCCTTTTCACCGGTACCGTGGGCTCCACCTACGCGAGCCGGGATTCCTCGCTGCTGCCGACCTACCGCTGGGCGTCGGAATATTACGCACCGGTCTCCACGCGCACCACGCCGGCGGATGGAACGGTGACCTTCCTCTACAATCCGGCGGACACGGCGATCACGGTGAACTACGATTATCGTAGTAGCGCGACCGCCTACACCACCGCCAGCATCAGCGTGCCGGCGAAGGGGAATGCGCGCGTGACCCTGCAGCCGTCGAATGACAGCACGGCCTTCGGCGCCTATCGCTTCTACACGACGGGAGCGAATCCGCCGCTTTTCTACGCGATCGGTGCGATCGATGCGGACAGCACGTCCGGCAACAACCAGAACTGGGACGGCGGCTTCACGCTGGTGGGCAAGCCATCCCTGACCACGCAGGTGCTAGTGAGCCTGGGCATCGGGCGCGACCCGTATTCGTCGACCAATCCGAACGAAAACGGCAACCCGGTGTGGATCACCACTTCCGGCAACGGCCACAACCAGGAGACCGTCTACGTCGACTACAATGGTGACAATGTGGGGCCGCTCACCGATCCGAATGGCAATCACTATGATGTGGCCTATCCGCTGCGCGAACTGGAGCAGAAGAAGCTCTTCGATCCGGATGGTGACCAGAGCGGGATGCTTGTTTACACGCTGAATCCCTCGGTCCGGATCGCGGCCGTGTGGGGACAGGATCCGGCGGTGGCGACGGTGGCGCAGCCGGGGCTGGACGTGGCCTCGCTGGTGCCGCCGATGCGCGAGGGCGATGCGGGCAAGCGTTCGTCGATCGCGGTCGATGCGGATGGCGATGGGGTGGTGAGCTGTGGGGACACGCTGGAGTACGACATCCGTGGCGTGAGCAATGCGCGCACGAATATCCCGGGGCCCTTCAAGGTGCAGGATAGCCTTCCGACGACGGTGACCTATGTGGCGGGCTCGACGCGATACCGCTTCATGGTGGGTGGGGCGTGGCAGGGGTGGACGACGATTTCAGATGATGGAAGCGGGACGGCGTTTCCGCTGGATGGCGCGGGTTTCTCGGTGCCGGGGAACCTGGCGGCGGGGCAGCAATTCCAGGTGACCTTCCGCGCGACGATCGTGCCGCGCGCGAGTCTAACAGGGGAGACGATCGAGAACACGGGGCAGGTGGAGATTTCGCCTTACGGGCTGCTGCTGCCGATCTCGTGGACGGATACGGTCTACGGCAGCATCGGCGACCGGGTGTGGGGCGATACGAATGGCGACGGGGTGCAGGATCCGGGTGAGAACGGCATCCCGAACATCGACGTCTATCTGGACTACAACAACAACGGAGTGCGTGATGCGAGCGAGCCGCAGAGCACGACCAATGCGTCCGGGAACTATCTTTTCACGGGTTTGGCTTCGGGAACCTATCTGGTGCGGGTCGACAATGCGGACATCGCGGCGGCGAATGTGGGCTATGGTCCGACCTATGACATCGATGGGATCGCGACTTCGTATCGCGCGTCGGTGACGCTGGGGATCGCGGAGGACCGGACGGATGTGGATTTCGGTTTCCGTGTGGGTGCGAGCGTGGGCGACCGGGTGTGGATGGACCGCGACAATGACGGCGTGCAGGAGAACGGCGAGCCGGGCATCAACGGGGTGCGCGTCTATCTCGATACGAATGCCAACAGCAGCTACGATGTGGGCGAGCCGAACACGATCACCTCGGGTGACGGGGCGTGGTACATCGGGAACTTGAATCCGGGGACGTACTCGGTGCGGGTGGATACGACGACGCTGCCGGGTGCGGCGACGCAGACCTTCGACCTGGATGGGGTGGCTACGGCGCACAAGGCGTCGGTGACCTTGCTGGGCGCGGAGCATCGGGCGGATTTGGATTTCGGGTATCGCGGGCCGTATTCGATCGGGGATCTGGTGTGGGAGGATGTGGATGGGAACGGGGCCCTCACGGCTACGATCATTTATACCGTCATCAACGGCAAGATCGACTTCAACGCGAGCGGCACCGTGGATACCAACGATGATGGTTTCATCGGCACGATGCGGATCATCGACGGCTCCGTGGACATCTCTAACAACGGGTCGATCTCGAACTCGGATGACGGGACTTTCCTGGGCTATGCGATCATCGACGGTGGCGTGGATATCAATGCCAGCGGCAGCATCAGCAACAGCGACGACGGCAGCATGAGCTACACGACGCCAGCTGAGACGGGCATCGCCAATATCCGGGTGTATCTGGACATGGATGGCGATGCGGTCTTCGACGCGACCGAGCCGTCCGCAGTGACAAGCTCGACGGGTGCCTACTCGATCGGGAACCTTTTCAACGGGACCTATACGGTGCGGGTGGACAAGTCCACGGTGCCATCCAGCTACGCGCAGACCTATGATCTCACGAGTCCCTCGACCGACCATACGGCCACGGTCGCGATCAGCGGGGCGAACCGGACGGATGCGGACTTCGGCTATCGGAATGATGCGAGCCTGGGCGACCTGGTCTGGAATGACCGGGATGCGGATGGTGTGCGCGATGCGGGAGAGCCGGGGATTCCCGGGGTGTGGGTGTATATCGATGCGGATGGGGACGACTACTTCGACCAAGGGATCGAACGGTATGCGATCACCGACCTCAACGGGTTCTACAAGTTCGAAAACCTGGCCGCGGGGACGTATAGCGTGCGGGTCGAGATCTCGACGCTGCCGCAAGGGGTGACGCAGACGTATGATCTGGATGCGACTCTGGATCACGAGACGAACCGCACGCTGACGGCGAGCCAGGAGGTGACGGATGTGGACTTCGGCTATCGTGCCGGTGCCGGCTTCGGGGATCGCGTGTGGAACGACGCCGATGCTGATGGGGTGCAGGATGCGGGGGAGACGGGAATCGCGAACGTGCGGGTGTATGCCGATATCAATGGCGATGGCATTTTCCAGAGTGCGACTGAGCCGGCGGCTCTAACGGATGCGACGGGTGCCTACTCGATCGGAAATCTGGTGCCGGGCACCTACACGGCGCGCGTCGATGTGAGCACGCTGCCGGCGAGCATGACGCAGACCTTCGATGCGACGGGAGCGCTGGATCATGCGGCGACCTTTACGCTGAGTGCGACGCAGGTGCGGACGGAGATCGACTTCGGCTACACCTCGCCGGTTACGATCGGTGACCTGGTGTGGAACGATGTGAATGGCGATGGCCAGAAGGGTGCGAGCGAGGTGGGCATCGCGGGGGTCACGGTGACACTCTATCGCGGCGGCAACGATACGATCGCGGCGACCACGACGACGAATGCGAGCGGCTTGTATTCGTTCACGAACCAGATGCCGGGGAGCTATTACGTGGTCTTTGATCCGGTGGCGGGTTATATCCGCAGTGCTGCGGACCAGGGCGCGGATGCTTCGGATAGCGATGCGAATGCGGTTGGTCGCACGCCGGCGATCACGCTGACCGGCGGGCAGTCGAATTTGACGCTGGATGCCGGTTATTTCCAGCCGGGTACGATCACGGGTTCGGTGCTGGCGGATACGAACAACGACAATACGGGCGATGTGGGCATCCTGGGCGTGGTTCTCACGCTGAAGGATGGATCGGGGAACGACATCGACAGTGATCTGAATACGTCCGGGGTGCAGCCGACGACGACCACGACGAATGCGAGTGGTCTCTACACATTCTCGAACCTGACGCCGGGGAGCTACCAGGTGGTGGAGACGCAGCCTGCGGGCTACCTGACGGTGACCGACGGCGATACGACGACGCCGGCTGACGATGCGGCGAATGCGAGCACGACGGACAACATGATCCCGGTGGCCGTGGTGGCGAATGAGACGGATACGGGGAATGATTTCGTGGAGGAGCAACCGGGCACGATCAGCGGCACGGTGTGGGCGGATACGAACAACGACGACACGGGCGATGTGGGGATCGCAGGAGTCTCGTTGACGCTTTACACCGATCCGAATGGCGATGGGAATCCGGCGGATGGGGTGGCTTATGGGTCGCCGTTTGTTACGCTTGCGGGTGGTGCCTATAGCTTCACGAATTTGCCGCCGGGTGCCTACGTGGTGGTGGAGACGCAGCCGGTTGGCTACCTGACGGTGACGGACGGCGACACGACGACGCCGGGGGATGATGCGGCGAATTCAAGCACGACCGACAATCGCATCCCGGTGGCGGTGAATGCGAATGAGACGGACAACGGCAATGACTTCGTGGAGGAGCAGCCGGGCACGATCAGCGGCACGGTGTGGGCGGATACGAATAACGATAATACGGGCGATGTGGGGATCGCCGGTGTGACGCTGACGCTTTACACGGATCCGAATGGTGACGGGAACCAGGCGGATGGCGCGGCGTATGGCTCGCCGTTTGTCACTCTCGCCGGTGGTGCGTATAGTTTCACGAATCTTCCACCAGGAGCGTATGTCGTCGTGGAGACGCAGCCGTCCGGTTGCCTGACGGTGACCGATGGTGATACGACCACGCCGGGAGATGATGCGGCGAATGCGAGCACGACGGATGACCGGATTCCGGTGGCCGTTAGCGCGAATGAGACGGACACTGGCAATGACTTCGTCGAGGAACAACCGGGCACGATCAGCGGCACGGTGTGGGCGGATACGAACAACGACAACACGGGCGATGTGGGGATCGCTGGTGTCACGCTGACGCTTTACACGGATCCGAACGCGGATGGGAACCCTGCCGACGGTGTGGCTTATGGGTCGCCGTTTGTCACGCTGACCGGTGGTGCCTATAGCTTCACGAACTTGCCGCCGGGTGCCTATGTGGTGGTGGAGACGCAGCCGGCTGGTTATCTGACGGTGACGGATGGGGACACGACGACGCCGGGGGATGATGCGGCGAATGCGAGCACGACGGACAATCGGATTCCGGTGGCGGTCAATGCGAACGAGACGGATAACGGCAACGACTTTGTCGAGGAGCAACCGGGCGTGATCAGCGGCACGGTGTGGGCGGATACGAACAACGACAATACCGGTGATGTCGGGATTGTGGGAGTCGTGATCACGCTGAAGGATGGATCAGGGGTCGATATCGACAGTGACTCGGTCACTGCAGGAGTGCAGCCGACCACGACGACGACGAACGCGAGCGGCGTCTATACGTTCTCGAATCTGCCGCCGGGCAGCTACCAGGTGGTGGAGACGCAGCCCGCCGGATATCTGACGGTGACGGATGGGGACACGACGACGCCGGGGGATGATGCCGCGAATGCGAGCACGACCGATGACCGGATTCCGGTGGCGGTGAACGCGAACGAGACGGATACCGGAAATGATTTCGTGGAGGAACAACCGGGCACGATCAGTGGCACGGTTTGGGCGGATACGAATAATGACAACACGGGCGATGTGGGCATCGCGGGCGTGGTGTTGACGCTTTTCACCGATCCGAACGCGGACGGAAATCCGGCCGATGGTGTGCAGTATGGCTCGACCACTGCGACCGTCACCGGTGGCACCTATAGCTTCACGAACTTGCCGCCCGGTGCCTACGTCGTGGTGGAAACCCAGCCCGCCGGGTATCTGACCGTGACGGATGGGGATACGACTTCGCCAAGCGACGATGCTGCGAACTCGAGCACGACGGACAATCGCATTCCCGTGGCGGTCAATGCCAACGAGACCGATACTGGCAACGACTTCGTCGAAGAGCAGCCGGGCACGATCAGCGGCACGGTGTGGGCGGATACGAACAATGACGATACGGGTGATGTGGGCATCGCGGGCGTGGTGCTGACGCTTTTCACCGATCCGAACGCGGACGGGAATCCGGCCGATGGTGTGCAGTATGGCTCGACCACTGCGACCATCACGGGCGGCACCTACAGCTTCACGAATTTGCCGCCGGGCGCCTATGTCGTGGTGGAGACCCAGCCGTCAGGTTATTTCACCGTGACGGATGGGGATACGACTTCGCCGGGGGATGATGCGGCGAACTCGAGCACGACGGACAACCGGATCCCGGTGGCGGTGGCTGCGAATGAGACGGACACTGGCAATGACTTCTTGGAGGAGCAGCCGGGTGCGATTAGTGGCACGGTGTGGGCGGATACGAACAACGACAATACCGGTGACGTGGGGATTTCGGGAGTCGTTCTCACGCTGAAGGATTCCTCGGGCAATGATATCGATAGCGATCCGAATACCGGTGGTGTGCAACCGACGACGGTGACGACCGGTGTGGGCGGTGCCTACACCTTCAGCAACCTGCCGCCTGGAAGCTATCGGGTGGTGGAGACGCAGCCGTCCGGCTATCTGAGCGTGAGCGATGTCGATGGCTCCAATAACAATGTGATCGGTGACCAGACTCCGATCCTCGTGGTCGCGGGTCAGACGAATTCGGGCAAGGACTTCGTGGAAGAGCAGCCGGGAGCGATCGCTGGCACGGTGTGGGCCGATACCAACAACGACGATAGCGGCGATGTGGGCATCGCGGGTGTGACGATCACGCTCTTCACCGATCCGAATGGCGATGGCAATCCGGCGGATGGTGTTCCTTATGGTTCGCCTGCCGTGACCGGGGCGGGTGGGGCGTATGGCTTCACGAATTTGCCGCCGGGTTCCTACGTGGTGGTGGAGACGCAGCCGTTGGGCTATTTCACGGTGAGCGATGGTGACACGACTTCGCCGGGTGATGATGCGGCGAACTCAAGCCTTTCCGACAACCGGATCCCGGTGGCGGTGGCTGCGAATGAGACGGACAGCGGCAATGACTTCGTGGAAGAGCAGCCGGGTGCGATCAGCGGCACGGTCTGGGCGGATACGAACAACGACAATGCCGGTGACATCGGCATCGCGGGTGTCCTGCTCACGCTAAAGGATTCCGCTGGAAACGACGTCGACAGTGATCCGAATACCGGTGGTGTGCAGCCGACGACGGCGACCACGGGAACGGGTGGGGCTTATAGCTTCACGAATCTTCCTCCCGGTAGCTATCGGGTGGTGGAGACGCAGCCTTCGGGCTACTTCAGTGTTTCGGACATCGATGGCTCCAACAACAACATCATCGGCGACCAGACTCCGATCGTGGTGGTCGCGGGCCAGACGAATGCGGGCAATGACTTCGTGGAGGAGCAGCCGGGCACGATCCGTGGCGGTGTGTTTGCCGATACGGATGGCGATGGGGACGGGGATGCGCCGCTGGTGAATGTGGTGATCCACTTGCTGGATGCATCGGGCAATCCGGTGGATGGTGATGCGAATACGCCGGGCATTCAGGAGGTGACCACGCTGACGCTGGCCGATGGCAGCTATAGCTTCGGTGGCTTGGCTCCGGGTAACTATCGCGTCCGCGAGGACCAGCCTGCGGGATACAACAGTGTCAGCGACACCGATGGTGCGAATAACGATGTGATTGGCGATGAGACGCCGATCGCTGTCACTGCCGGAGGAACGAGCAGCGGCCATGATTTCATCGAGATCGAGCCAGCGAGCATTGCCGGTCATGTGTTTGCCGATAGCGACAACAACGGCAGCGGTGATGCTCCGCTGGCGGGTGTGACGCTCACGCTGCTGGATGGCTCGGGCAGTCCGATCGATGGCGATCCGAACACGCCCGGCGTGCAGCCGCGGACGACGGTGACGCTGGCGGATGGCTCCTACCTGTTTGCGAATTTGCCGCCGGGAACTTATCGGGTCTCGCAGAGCCAGCCTTCCGGCTATGCGAGTGTCAGCGATGTGGATGGGGCGAATAACAACCTCATCGGCGACGAGACGCCGATCGTGCTGCTGCCCGGCGATGATGTGACGGGCAAGGACTTCGTGGAGGTCCAGTATGGCTCGATCGCGGGCTCGGTCTTCGACGACACGGATGACAATGGCAGCGGGGATGCGCCAATTTCCGGGGTGACGCTTGCCTTGTTAGACGGTGCCGGTCAGCCGGTGCTGGATGGCTCGAACCAGCCGATCACCACGGTGACGGCGGCGAATGGCTCCTACTTCTTCGGCAATCTGCTGCCTGGCAGCTATCAGGTCGCGGAGACGCAGCCGGCGAGCTACGGCAGCGTTTCGGACGTGGATGGCGGCGATCTTGATGCGATCGGGAATGTCACGGTGATCACGGTGGCGCCCGGGCAGCATGTGACCGGGCGGGACTTCGTGGAGATCCGCTTCGGTGCGATCAGTGGGTTTGTTTTCGCGGGCTCGGATCCGCTTGCAGGCGTCACGCTGGCCTTGCTCGATGAGAACGGTGATCCGGTGCTGGATGGCAATGGCGACCCGATCACGACGGTCACCGGGCCGGATGGATCGTATCGCTTCGATGGGGTCTTCCCTGGCACCTACAAGGTGGCGCAGGTCCAGCCGCACGGCTATGACAGCTTCGGCGATGCCGATGGCGGCGATATCAACCTGATCGGCGACGTGGTGCCGATCGTGGTGCTGCCGGGCGAGACGAACGAGGACAACAACTTCATCGAGACGCGCGACACCTGCGCGAACGATTGGCCGGAGTGGCTGGAGCTGCATCCGGGTGAAGACGCGAGCGGCAATCCTGATGGGGATGTGCTGGACAACCTTGCGGAGTTTGCCTTCGCGAAGCGTTATGACAGTGGTGCCGGCTCGGCCTTCTGCATCGCTCCGTCGACGATGGCGCCGGGAACGATCGAAGGTGCCTTCGTCCGGCCGAAGCAGGCGACGAATCATGTCACGTATGTGCTCGAATACGCGGCGTCGCTGGGCAATCCGACGACCTGGCAATCGATCGTGCTGGAGCCGGATGACCTGATCGTCACGGACAATGGCGATTGCACAGAGAGCGTGGTGATCTTTGATCTGGAGAACCTCACCGGGCTGGTGAGCGGTGAAGGCTTTATCCGGCTGCGTGCTGATCTGGATGAGAATGGCGACGAGACGATCGACCACGTTTCCCACACGGCGGTGAAGGGCTGGACGCGCACGCCGGTGAACGTGAGCTGCCGCACTTACAACAATCCGTATCTGCACTGCCCGGTCTTCACCGGCACAGTGGATTCGGCGAGCGGCAGCACTTTCACGCTGACCACGAGCGCGGGTCCGGTGGATCTGGAGACGCTGTTGCAGTCCGGTGTGAGCTACTATGCCGAGATTACTTCCGGTGAGAATGAAGGCCAGCGCTTCGACGTGGTGTCGGCGAGCGGGGACACGGTGACGGTGGAGAACGACAGCGATCTCGCGAGCGGGCTGGCTCCATTCAACACGATCACTGGAACGCTGCCCGCAAGCCTGGCGGGGGATGGGATCGTGATCCGTGCGCACTGGACGCTAAATGAGCTATTCCCGCCGGAGCAATTCGGTGCGACGGGCAGCCAATCCACGGCGGATCAGGTGCAGGTCAACAACGCCGGGACGTGGGTCATCTACTGGCTCTACGATGACAATGGCGTGCCGCGCTGGGTGAAGGATGCGACGCTGGCCGATGAAGGCAGCGCGGTGCTTCCGCCGGGCCAAGGGATCTTCTTCAACAGCCGCCAGACGACGGGCTCGATCCTCGCGTGGGGTGAGGTCCGCGCGAATGACTTCATCCGCCCGCTGGCGAAGGGTGCGAGCCTGGTGGGTGGTGGCTATCCGCTCGACCAAGCGGCGATGAACGGCCGCGCGATGACGCTGGCGCAGGGCTTCTTCGGCAGCCGCGACTTCAAGAAGGCCGACCGCTTCTATGTGTGGAAGGGCGATGCCGTGACGGCCGCGACGGGCTACGATGGCTACTTCCTGCTGAATGGCGCACCGGTGCAGCCGTCCACGATCCAGTGGACCAAGACCGGCGACACGACCATCCAGCCGCACAACGTGGACCTTCTCTTCCAAGGCGACCGTGCCGTCTTCATGGACCTCGCCAATCCCATCTTCACCTACGAGATGCCAACCCCCTGGACGCCGTGATTTTCCCTCGCTTCATGAAATGCATCCCGTTGATCGCGCTGCTGCTCGGCGCGACGGCCGCCCATTCGCAGACGCTGGATTGGGGGAATGAAGTCTTCGACAATGTGCGGGACAGCGAGGGTGAGAGGCTCACGAATTCCTTCGTCTTCGAGCTCGGTGCGTTTGATGTGGGCTTCAAGCCGACGCAGGGAAATGTGGAGGAGTGGGTGGACCACTGGAATGTCTTCGACCGGGCGAGCTACAATGAGAGCCTCGGCTACTTCGCATCCTCGGTGCAGATGACGGCGGATGGCCGCAGCAACAGCTCGTGGCTGACGCCGGGGTCCGGAAGTTTCGAGGGGCTGGAGGCATTCATCTTCATTCGCAATGGCGACCTGCCGGTGCCAATGACCGAGTGGCTGCTGGCCCGCGCCTCGACGTGGATCTTCCCGCTCGCCGATCCGAACTGCTGCCCGAATGGCCTGCCGACGCAATGGGCGGTGAGCGACATCGATGGTGATCCTCCGGTCTGGGGAGCGAAGGATGGAATCCAGGGCGGCGGGGTGGTGACGAATCCGGCTGCGGATGGCTTGCAGACCCACACCTTCGTGCCGGAGCCGACGGCTTTCCTGCTGCTGGCGCTGGGTGGTCTCGCGTCCATTACCCGTCGTCGCCGATTCTAACAATACGTCTGCCTGTGATCCGCACGCTCCTCGCCCTGTTCCTGCTCGCCGCCGCGGATGCGGAGACGGTGACGTGGTTCAGCGATCCGGCGGCGGTGAATCTGGATAGCGCGGGCGCGCCGATGGATGGCGGCTTCCAGTTCCAGCTGGGGGCATTTACCGGAAGCTTCGTGCCGACCGCATCGAATGCGGCGCAATGGGCATCGAAGTGGGTGGCTGCGGAAACGACGGGTTACAACGCGACGACGGGTCTGTATGATTCGCAGTTCACGCTGGAGGACAATGCCGCGCCCTTCACGGTGAATGGCAAGGCGTGGATCTGGGGCTTCCGAAACACGGCCGCCGGCAGCGAGTGGATTCTCTTTCGCGGCACGTCCTGGAAATGGCCGGCGGCGAATCCCTTCAATCCGCCGCTGATCCAGTGGAATGCGAAGGATGCGAACGAGGTGGTGCTGGGTGCGATCCATGCGAGCGGGTCGCCCTTCCTGATGCAGTCGGCGGGGGTGAGCAGCTATGCGCAGTGGGCGGCGGGTGCCTTGGCCGGTGAGGTGCTGAATGGTCCGGAGGGTGATCCGGATCATGATGGGGTGTCGAACTTGATGGAGTTCGTTTATGGGACTTCGCCGCTGGTGGCAGGGCTTCCACCGGCTGTGGCGAGCTCTTGGTTCGAGAGTGGGGGGCAGCAGTATTTGCAGCTCTCGGTGCCGCGGCTGCGGGAGCGGCTGGCGCTTTTCACGGTGGAGGTGTCGGAGAATCTTTCGCTTTGGCAATCCGGTGCTAGTGTCACCGCTGTGGTATCCGATCAACCGAACCTGTGGACCGTGCGCGACCTGACGCCGCGGAATTCGCTGCACCCCAAGCGCTTCATCCGGTTCTCGGCGGCGCTGCCATGAAGGCCAGGTGGCTGTGGCTGCTGATCGCTGCCGGGGTGGCGATCCAGGTGTGGCTGCTGGTGTTGAAGTCGTCGCTTGGCGATGTCGCGGGGTGTGGCAGCACTTGTGACGAGGTGCTTTCGTCGCGGTGGTCGTTCGTGGCGGGGGTGCCGGTGCCGTGGTTCGGGCTGGTGACGTATGTGGTGACGGGCATCGCGCTGAAGTGGCGGAGGCCGGGGTTGCTGGCGAGTTGCCTGGTGCTGTTAGGCGGGGCGGTGGTGTGGTTTGTCGGGGTACAGGCGTTTGTGCTACATCATTTCTGTGGGTGGTGTCTTGCAGCGCATGGGGTGGCGCTGGGGACGATTGGGATGGGGTGGCGGGAGCTGAGGGGAATGGCTTCGGTGAACTGGTTGCCCGCGGTCGGTGGGGGACTGGCGCCGATGGGTGGGGCGATCTTGATCCAGGTTTTCGGGCCGGTGCCGGCGACGCATCGGATTGAGGAGACTGCGCCGGTTGCTGCGGTTGTGACGGATGTCCACGCGCAAGGTGGGGGACGGAAGGTGAGCTTCGATGGAGGGGCGAAGCGGTATGATGTGGAGGCTTTGCCAAGGCTGGGGCCGGCGGATGCGAAGCATGTGCTGGTGGAGTATTTCGACTACCAGTGTCCCGCTTGCCGGACGATGCATGGGTTTCTGGAGACGCTGCGGGCGCGGCATCCGCGGGAGATCGCGGTGATTGTTTTGCCGGTGGCTTTGGAGAGATCGTGCAATCGTTTGTTAGGACCGAAGGATACGGTGCACGAGGGGAGCTGTGAGATCTCGCGGGCGGCGCTGGCGGTGTGGCGAAGTGCGCCGGGGGAGTTCGAGGAGGTGCACCATGCGTTGTTTGCGGATGCGCAGGCGGGGTTGCGGTTGGCGCGGGAGAAGGTGGGTGGAGGAGCGAAGGATGAGGCGTGGATTGATGAGATGCTGAGGGTGGATGCGGAGGATTGGGTGGTTTTTTCGAGCAAGACGAAGCAGTTGCCGAAGTTGTTGATTGCAGACCGAAGGATTTTGCATGGGTTGCCTTCGAGTGAGGAGGATTTCGTGCGGGTGATGGAGGGGGAGTTGGGGCTCGCAAAGTAATACCGGCCTCATCGCCCCCCTTCAGGGTGCCAATCCCATGTGCCATGAAACCCGGGGCGATGCCCCGGGCTATCTCATTTCGCCCCTTTGGGGCTTGGAGCGTGGCCGTGCGATGAATCCAAGTTGCGATGTTGCTACGGTCCGCGCCCCGCCGGGAGGGCGCAGGCCTTTCGCCACGTGCTGCTCAACGCTTTGAGATTTCCTGCGCGGGATTCAGCGGGCAGGTGTAGTCCACCGTGGCCGGGTCCTTCAGCGGGCCGAGCCACGCGGGATAGGGCTTCCTCACTTCCTTCAGGTGGTCGATGAGCTTCAGGCAGGGGCTGCTGGTGTTGTCCAGGCTGAGTTCAGCGCCGCCGGGGATGGCATACTTCCACTGCTTGGGAAACGCGCCGTTTTTCAGGCGATAGGTTTCCATGGCGAGAGCGGAGAGTGTGGTCATGCGCCGCAGTGCGATCTGGCGATGGTGATCACAGAAGGCCGCGATGTATTCGGCCTCGCCGGGTGCGGGGTGCACCTTGACGCCGCCTTCGAATTCGGGGGGGAGTTCGCCGACCTTGCCGGACTTCTTCCAGTAGCGCCCTAACAGGACGGTGGCAGGCGTTGCGTCCTTGAAGGCCACGATGTTGTTGAAGAGGTTCCGCGACTGGGGAGTGGCGAGACGCCAGAAGCGGGTGTCGAACTCCGGTTCGGGGCCATCTGCTGGCTTGGGCGCGACGAGTGCGGTCTCTGCTTGCCGACGGCCCCAGCTGTCGACGAGGAGAAGGCTTTCCACGGCAGGAACCGGGGCTTTGTTCAGCGCTTTCACGCGGGCGTCGAGGCGCTGGATGGTCGCGGCATCGAGCTTGCCGGAGGCGGCGAGTTGATCGACGGCGGTAAGGACGCGGAGCTGTGCATCCCACATGGGTTCGCGCTCGCTGAGGAGGCTGGCGGGTTCGAGGGCGTTCAGGCCGTGAAGGAGGATTTCCGCGCGGCGGAGGGCTTCGGCGTGCTGGCCATTTTTCGTGGCGGTCTCCATCCGGGCGCACAGGCTCTCCAGCCAGATGGAGAGGGTGGCGGGCTCGAGCTCGCCGCCGTGGAGGGTGATCGAGGCGGCGGTCCAATCGAGCTTGTCGAGTTCCGTGGTGACCTCGGCAGGGAGCAGGGTGGCAAGCTCGCGGGGCGTTCCCATGCCGGAGGCGACGGCGTCGTCAGTGAGGCCGGCGAGTCCGGTGACGGCATCGTATTGTACCTGGGTGACGGCCCGCTGCTCGACGGGGAAGCCTTCGCGGAATTCCACCACGTCCTTTGCGAGGCGATTCAACTGGCCGGCGCTGCCGATGAATTTTCCAGTGAAGAGGAAGACGATGAGGAGGAGGGGAATGACGAGCGACCAGCTGTAGAAGGCACCGCCGAAGATGCGCAGGACGAAGCCGGCGCGCTTGCGCAGGACCTCGCCTAACAGGACGTCGATCTGCCGCTGCCAATCGCCGCCGCGGAGGAAGCTGTCATTGTTCTCCTCGCGTACGCCGCGGAAGATTTTCTCAAGCGCTTCCTTATCGTCATCGACGGTGCCGGCCCAGCCGAGGCGGCGGCCGCCGCGGACGACCTTGATCATCTTGAAGTCCCAGGCGAGGCCGGAGAACATGGTGATGGCGAGGACCTTCAGCGCCCTCGACTTCACCATCAGGCCGGCGGCGAACGTGGCGAGAGCGGAGACGATGGTGAAGAACGGACGGAGGATCGGTAGGTCGCGGAAGATGAGCAGGTCGACCGCCTTGCCACCATCGAGCGGCAGGAAGGGGAGGAGCTGGAAGGCATTCAGCGCAAGTGCCAGCCCGCCGAGGTCGCGCAGCCACATGGGCAGATCCGCGGTGAAGAAGCTGGCGATGGTGACGCCGAGTCCGAAGACCAGGCCGGGCAGTGGACCGGCGAGGATGACGGCGAGCTGTTGCCAGGCGGGTGCGTGCGGCTTGCTGCCCTGGTCGATGGGTCCGACGAAGGGCACGAAGAAGCGTCCCATGCGCTGGTAGCCGAAAATCTTCATCATCAGCCAGTGACCGAACTCGTGCACGGCGATGAGGCCGAGCAGCATGGCGACGGTTTCCTGAGGATGATCGTGGCCGAAGGCGGCGGTGAAGGCGACGAGGGTGATGAGCAGCAGCGCGGCGCGGCGGCGCTTGTATTTCTTGGCGAGCGGCTGGTCGGCGTGCTTGCGGTAGCGGCGGATGTCCTGCTCGATCTGGTCTTCCAGTGAGATCTTGAAGCCGCCGCCGGAAGAGAGTTCGTCTTCGCCCGGGGTGGAATCCTTGCGCGCGCTGGCGATGTCCTTCTTGGTGGTGGAGAGGGCGTGGAGGCCGGCGAGGCGCGTGAAGAGATCGCGCAGCACCATGGCGGGCGCGTGGAGGAGGGAGGGACGGATTTCCGTTTCGCCGGAAGTACGATAGTCGCCGTAGGTGAGCAGTGCCTCGTTGATGGCGCGTTCCTCGGTGGCGAGGCGGGAGGCGATCTCGGCGGCAGCGGGCAAGATGGCGGCCATGCCGGCGCGGAGCTCTTCCACCCGTTCGCGATGGACCTGGAGCTGTTCCTCGATGGTGCGGAAGCTCCGCTGCAGGAGTGCCCAGTGGCCCGGTATGCGATGGGTGACCGGATGGTCGGCAGTGACGATGACGCGGCCATCGGCGAGGAAGGTCATCAGCCGCAGGGCGAAGCCTGGCTTCCCGCCGCTGGGGGGAATGGTGCCGGTGAGCAGTGCGAGAGAGCGGTCCTTCGAGCTCGGCAGGACCCAGGTGGCGGTGTCCGGGGCATCGTCTCCCGCGGGGTGCAGGATCTGGATCATCTGGTGACCCAGGTAGCCGAGGCGGCCGATCCACGGCTGGCCGCAGCGGGCGAGGTCCGGGGAGAGCATGGCCGGGGGCATGGGGGAGAGTTCGGTGACCTTCCGGGTTTTTCCCAATCGCCGGAATGAGGCGACCAGTAGAAGGAGGAGGGGACCGAGAACGACGATGCCGAACCAGGCTGCCAGCACCCAGCCGGGCAACAGGTTTGAAAAAGACAGGAGGGCGACCGCCGTCATGCCTCCGGTTTTAGGGAAATTCTAAAAAGTTTACAACGCTTAATCAGGAAGTCTTGATGATCAGACGGTGACGATAATGTAGCTGGTTTGGAGAATGGGAGGGGTTCGTTGGGGAATTTGGGACTCGGATGGATGGATCGGGACGGATGTTTTTACCGCGGATCACGCGGATGGCACGGATGAGAAGATGGGACGGGGATGGGGGTGGCTGAGGGTGGAGTCGGCAGTTCGGGACCATTCGTGCCGGTCTGAAGACTGGCGCTCCCAGGGGGAAGGGGGCTTGCGATGACGCTCAATCCGGGGGGCTGAGGTGAAACAATCCCGGGCGAGCTTCGTATCGCCCGCCCCATGATTTCAGGCTTTGTGCGACACGCTGCGAGTGCGGTCATTTTGATGGGTTGCGCGACGGCGGCCAACTCCCCGTCACGCGATCCGTGGCTGTGGCCATTCGCTTCCGATAGCATCTGGAACATGCCGCTGGGCAGCGGGGCGGTGCTGGTGCCGGCGGGGCTGAACTCGAACGGAGGCGTGGCGATCGATCCGGAGATCCTGGCGAGGACGAATCCCGGTGCGCCGCAGCGCGAGATCTTTGCTCCGGCAGGATGGGAGACGCGGGAGGGTGGTTCGCAATCGCTGGGGACTGCGGGTTTCAATGACGATCTGATCGTGCCGGATGCGCGGAAGAACTGGACTCCGAATTACAGTGCGGCGGTGCTTCAGCCGGATGGCTTCACGGTGGAGAATCTGGGGCCGATCTGCCGGCCGCGGGAAGGGAGTCCGGTGTGGGCGTATCGTTTTCCGAAGACCGATTTGCGCGGTGATGGCATCACGGGTTCGCATGGAGGCTCGGGTCTTTCGGCGCTGGGTGGCAGCATCCGGCGCGGTGAGTTGTTAGACGAGCAGCCGATCCGGCATGCGATCAAGGTGAACATCTTCTGTGAGAAGTTCACTTACTTCGGGAAGGAGCGGGCGGGGTTCCGCTGGCCGTCTGATCGTGCCGACAGCTATGCGGCGAAGGGCTACAAGGGGAGCAATCCGGCGGTGGTGATGGGATCGCTGCTGTGCCTGAAGCCGGACCTGGATCTGAGCGGGCTGGGCCTGAAGACGACGGTGGCGCGGAAGCTGGCGCAGGCGCTGCAGGATTACGGTGCCTACATTTCCGATGATGCGGCGCACGATGTCTTCTACTTCTGCGCGGAGCGTGAGGTGCGCGAGGAATGCGCGTCGGTGCTGGGGATCTCGCTGGAGGGATCGGCGGGGCCTTTCTATGAGGATGTCGCGCGACTGGTGCCGCTGCTGCAGGTGGTGGATAACAACAGTGCGGCGAACATCGGGGGCGGAGGAGTGCGTCGTGCTCCTATGGCGCCGCCGCTTGCGGAGAGCGTGGGGAATCCGCTGCCGTTGCATCCCGGGCCGAGCCTGGTGCCGAATGCGGGGATGGAGCATGGAGACAAGGTTCCCGATGGCTGGGCGATTAGCAGTGGTGAAGGGGTGTTGAGTCGAGAGACGGCGGCGCCTTTCGCGGGGGCGGCATCACTGCGGCTGGAGACCGGTGGTAGGGCGATGGCGCGCGTGCAGGTTCCTGCCGGGAGCTTTCCGAAGACGGTGACGCTCTCCGGCCAGGTGCGAACCGAAGGCGCGGCCAACGCGATGCTGGGGCTGATGTGCTACACGAAGGAGTGGAAGGCGCTGAATTTTCTCATCGCGGGTAATAGTCCGTCGGGTGCGGGATGGAGAGAGGTCAGCAAGGAGCTGACGCTGCCCGAAGGAACGGGGCAGGTGGATGTGGCGCTGCTGGTGGAGGGGAAGGGGACGGGCATGCTGGATGAGGTGAAGCTTCTAACAGACGGGAAGGTGGTTCCTCCGGTGGAAGCGAAGCAGGCTCCGGCGAAGGCGGAGAATGCGTGGTCGCCGGCGCAGGGATTCTATCCTGAATACCCGGACGCGTGGATGACCTTCCACAACGGGCTGAAGGAAAAGGCGGCGAAGGGCGGGGTGGATCTGCTCTTCATCGGTGACTCGCTGACGCTGGGTTGGGACAAGGAGCTGTGGGAGAAGTACTATGCGCCTCGTAATGCGGCGAATTTCGGGGTGGGTGGAGACGGCACGCCGCAGCTGCTGTGGCGGATGGAGCATGGTGGCTTCGATGGCCTCCAGCCGAAGGTGGTGGTGCTGATGATCGGCGTGAACAATGTGTGGCCGGGCTATCCGGCGGCGGACACGGCGAAGGGCATCCGGGTGTTTGTGGAGAAGCTGAAGGAGAAGATGCCGGCTTCGAAGATCCTGCTGCTGGGGATGCTGCCAGCGTTCGATGCGGGGGATGGGATCCGCACTTACGCGGGTGAGGTGAACAAGAGCATCGCGGCGCTGGCGGATGGGAAAGCGGTGCGGTTCCTGGACTTCGGCCCGGAGCTCCTGGACGGGAGCGGGAACCGGAAGGCAGGCTTCTATCAGGATGACCGGCTGCACCTCGCGAAGCCGGCGTATGAGAGCTGGGGGATGGCGATGGAGGGTGTGTTGGGGGAGTTTTTCGGGAAGTAGCTTCCGCTGTGCTCAGCCGAGGGGGCGTGGAATGCCGACTTCCATCCTGCTGCCGGAGTCATTTCATTTCTCTCTGGTCACTCCGCCGATAGGAAAACCCCCGCCGATCACGATCAAGACAGACTCGCCTTGAGGAGAGCGGACCAAGGCACAGGTTCCACTGGGGACCGTTAGGGAGATCTTCGTGCTTTCGCCTTCCGCGGAGGCATCGACCAAAAGGTCAGGGAAGGGTTCGTCAGGTTTGCCCAGATGGGCGCTGAGCTCGAGCTTCTCGCCTTTCCAGTCCAGGCCATCGGCGCCTGCAGCGACCTTGACTTGGGCGGCGGTGCCTTGGCGGAGAGCTCCTTCGAGATACTGCTGGGCGAGTGCCTTGTGAACCATTCCCTTCACGAGCGGAACCCCTTGGGGAGCGGGTAGGTCGCTGGGAGAATCGCTGAGGAAGTCGGCGGGAACCGGTAGCACCCCGAGTTCACCGGGGCGGAGTTCGAGCATGGACTTGGCCTTGGCCGTGTAGTCGACGACCCGGCGGCTGCTCTTGCTCTCATCGCCATTGGCCGTGGTGTCTGAGGTAGGAGATGGGCCTGCTTCGTTGCGGGGGCTCGGTGGAGGTGTGTTCTTGCTGTCGTTCGCTTTTGCCAGCTTCCAGGCTATCGGGCCGCCCAGCAGGGCGAGCAGGAGACAGCAGAGAAGGAGGATTCGCGGCCGGTTTATCATTCCTGCGATGTTGGGTGGCGGAGTCGAGAGGCATCAAGGAGATAGAGTCCGGGGCGAGGGCTTGGGGAGGTGCTGTTGAAGCATTGGGGAAGTGGGTTTTCTTCCTGTTCCGCGCGTGGAGTGGTGGCAGCTGTGGCGGGATTGTCCTGCGGACCACGCCAATCAGCGGCTTCGCCGGAGTGGGGTTGGTCGCGAAGCTCCCGCCGCGTTCAACCCCAAAAGGCATCCTCGCTTAGGCTCGGAAGTGGTTTGACCCTGCGGGTCTTTGCCAGTTTGCGGCTTTGCCGGGAAAGATGGGTCGCGAAGCTCCCGCTGCAATCTCATCCCGCCACCTAGGGGAATGGTATGACAGCCGGAGTGGCTGGATCGAATGCTCAGGTTGAATGGGCCTGAGTGGTCGGGGTGGCGGGATTCGAACCCACGGCCTCTTCGTCCCGAACGAAAAGCGCCACCTCGCCGTCAACCCCAGATCCTCCAAGGGAAATCCTGTTAGATCGGGAGTCTAGGGGCCTCACCCCACCCGTTTTGCCCCCCTTCAAACTCGCAAAAGCCCCATCTCTAGTGGGTCGCATTGGGTCCAGGAGGGTCCCACTGAGACGGCGAAAATGGGCCCCATTTGGCTCGCCGGAGCAAGGGGTCCTGTAAGGCACCCCTCGACCCGCGACGATTCCGGGGTTCCGCCGTCAGCAGTCAGGAATCTTTCTCGAAGGTGATGGAGACATCACCAGAACCAAGTGCCTCGGAAAGTCCTTTCGGATTGTCGAGCTTTCCGAGCTTCGTGTAACTGTAGGAAGTTCGGAAACTGTCGTAAAAGAGAACCAAGGTGCTGGAATTGTAGATCATCAGGTCACCGGAATGAATCATGCCGGGGTTCGCATCCTTCGTCGGAAGGCCGCTGGCGAACCGGTGAAACTTTTCATTCCTGTGGAGATCGGACATTTTTACGGTAAGCGGCAGCATGCCCACGAATGCCTTGGCCGTTTCGTTATCCTCAAGTTTTGCATCGAAGGTCTTGCTGCCAATTTTGAGGCGGATTTTCACGGTGGATATGGGGTTGGCGGCGGTTTCGGGTTTAGCTTCCTCGCCTTTGCAGGACGAGGAGACTCCGGCGAAGACCGCAAGGCTGATGCTCATTAGTGCTCGACTGATCGTCTTCATACTCGTTTTGAGTGGAAGTCAGCCGACGGTGAGTCCCCCGTCGACGGTGAGGGCATGGCCCACGACGTAGCTTGCCGCCGGACTGCACAGCCAGAGCACCGCCGAGGCGATTTCTTCCGGTCTGCCAGGACGACCGATCGGAACCTGGTCGCCCGCATTCCGGTAAGCTTCTTCGTCACCGCTTACGACATCCCTTGCAATCTGGGTGTCGATCAGACCCGGGTTGACCGCATTCACCCGAATCCCTTGCTTGGCGTATTCCAGCGCGGCCGTACGGGTCAGCCCGACGACGCCATGTTTGGACGCGATGTAGGAGCCGATCCCCGGATTACCCGTGAGAGCACCTACGGAGGCATTGTTGACGATGGCCCCCGATTGCTGACGTTGCATCTGCATCAGCTCGTGCTTCATGCAGCTCCAGACGCCCCGAAGATTGATCCCGATTACGCGCTCCCATTCCTCATGGGTGCTTTCGGCAGTGGGTGCCAGCTTGGCCATCACACCGGCATTGTTGAACGCGGCATCCAGTCGGCCGAATTCGGCCACGGTCCGCTCGACCATCGCCGCCGCCTGCGACTCGTCGCTGACATCGCACCGGATGGCCAAGGCTTTGCGTCCTCGGGCACGCAACTCCTCGGCGACTGACTCGACCGCTTCCTCTCGAAAGTCGGCCAACACCACGACGGCCCCTGCGTCAGAGAATGCTTTCGCCGTTGCTAGTCCCATGCCGGAGGCCGCGCCCGTGACCAAGGCCACCTTGCCGCTAAAGTTCAAAGGATGATTCATAATGATTCCTATCGGTTGAATGTGATCAAGGGGTGGCTGCCCCGGATGCCGGAGCAGTATCTGCGGCGGGCTTCAGGTTAGCGGTGAAGAATGAGGTGAGCTTGTCCCAAGGGATGAGATCGACCCGGTCATAGAGATCGACGTGACTGGCTCCCGGAACCATGACCAGTTCCTTGGGCTCTCCGGCGAGATTGTATGCTTGCTCGCTGAATTCCTTGGAATGGGCCGCATCGCCGGTGATGAAAAGCATCGGGCGGGGTGAGATCGTCTCTATGTCCGCGAAGGGATAGAAGTTCATAAACTTCACGTTGCTGCTCAATGTCGGGTGGGTCGTCGCATTTGGCGAGCTGCCTTCGGGCGTGAACTGGCCGCGAGAAGTACGATAGAAATCGTAGAACTCCCGTTGGATCGGATGAGTGTCCGCCGTCAGTTCATGGACCGTTCCGCCGGTAAGCTCCGTTTTTGCTCCGTCCGCCTCCTTCCATCGCTGTTCGGCGGCCTGGGCGATGATCTGCTTCCGCTGCTCGACAGTCTGCGAATGGTTGAGGGCATCCCGGTTCGCGGCCCCCATGTCGTACATGCTGACCGTGGCAACGGCTTTCATCCGCGGGTCGATCTTGGCCGCACTGATGACAAAGCTCCCACTGCCGCAGATGCCCAAGGCACCAATCCGGCCGCGATCGACAAACTCCTGTGATCCCAGGAAATCCACCCCGGCACTGAACGCTTCGGCGTAAAGATCCGGCATCACCGCGTTGCGAGGATCGCCTTCGCTGCCTCCCCAGAACGGCAGGTCGATGGACAGAGTGACAAAGCCCTGGTCCGCGAGCTTCTGCGCGTAGAGATTTGCACTCTGTTCCTTCACCGCGCCCATCGGATGCCCGACAATGATCGCGGGATGTTTCGAGTCCCGGGCCAGCGTCGTGGGGACAAACAGATTTCCCGCGACATTTGTTTTGTATTGGGTTTTGAAGGTGACTTTTCTCATGGTCACCTTTGCGCTTTGATAGAAGTTGTCCGCGCCTTGCGGCTTGTCAGTTCCGCTGCCGGCCAGAGCTCCGGCCAGGAATGTTAACGAGGTCATCAGTGTTTTCATCGGTTCGTTTTCGGTTTATCGGTGGATCGGGAATAAGCGGAGCGCATGTGTTGCTCACGCCACTCTCCCGGTGTGGCGCCTTGCCATTCGTGGAAGGCACGGAAAAAGGAATTCGTATCCTCGTAGCCCAGTAGGAAGGCCACTTCGCTGATTTCGATGGTGACTTCGCCAAGGTATTCGAGGGCCAACTCGTGACGGGTATCCTGCACAAGTCGCTGGAAGGTGAGCCCGGCATCATTCAGCCGTCGCTGGAGAGTTCGCACGCTCAGGTGAAGCTCGCGGGCGACATCCGCACGACCTGGACGACCTCCGGCGAGCGTGCGCTTGAGGGTCAGTCTTACCAGCTCGCCAACACCCGCGTCGGACCGCAATTCGTCGAGTTCACGATCCAGTTGTGCTCCCAGAATCTTCAATAGCTCTTCATTGTGGGTAGCGAACGGCCGCGCGAGATCCTCGCTCCGGAAAACGACAGCGTTGTGACCGGCCTTGAAGCGAATGCGGCAGCCGAAGTGGTTCTCAAACAGCTCCCGATGCCGGACTGTCCTGGCCAGTTCCACACGAAGAGGCCGGATCTGGCCTTGGCTCCCCCGGCTGCCTAGAGCAACCACCCAAGCCAAGCACACGTCGACCAGAACTTCGGGTTCGGCACCCTCATCCTGGAGGAACACGAAGTTGATTCTCGTTTCGGCTCCGTCGCTTTGAACGCGGATTTCTTCAGGACAGGTCAGGATCTTGCACCGGGACACCCGCTGCAGGGCATCTCCAAAAGTACGGCTGCACACCGCAGCGACCTGAATAGGTTCAAATCGCTCGAACCTAGATTCGGCTCCGAGCTTCAGGCCAATCGCCGGGTCGCCGCTGATATGGCCGATGGCTTTCCAAAGGGCGAAGAGCTGCGCCGTGGCAGCATGGATCTTTTCTTGATTAAGGAATCCCGGGGGCAATCCCGCTTCGCGTTCCACGGTGCGGATGGAGATTCCCCGTTCGGCCAATCGCTTGGCCAAGAGGCTCGAAATCCGGAAGCGGTCGCCTGTGACTTTGCCTGCCGACATGCTGCTAAGATGTCATAGTCCGTGTTCTCTTGCACTGGTGAAACGTGCCAAGTTGCTTGCAAAACGTGCCACTGCTGTGTTCCGTCCCAAAAAAGCATCCTCGCTAGGGCTCGGAAATGGGTTCTCATCCCGCCACTGGCGTTAGGGTCAAAGCAGCTGTAAAGGCTGGGGTGACCGGTCAGGCTGAAATGGGCCTGAGTGGTCGGGGTGGCGGGATTCGAACCCACGGCCTCTTCGTCCCGAACGAAGCGCGCTACCAGACTGCGCCACACCCCGATATCTCGGTGAAATCCAAGCCTGCTTTTCGGGAAAAGCGGGGCGGCTTTCTTCCCGATTTCACCCGGAGCTGCAAGCGAATTTTCGGGGCGGGTTTGCCGGTGTTTGCTGCGATCAAAGAAGGGAACGCTCCGGTCCATCGGGCATTTCCCGGCATGGATCGGACCTTTGGTCCTCGAAGCGTGTGGCATTCATTTCCTAGGCCTCGCGGCCCAGGCTGGGATGGAGCGGGCCCTTGGCCCTGAACTTGATCTCATGCGTGCAACGGTGGGAAAGCCGGGATTTGCCCTGCAGTCCAAGGGGCCTGCGGCGTTCATTCTGCACGGTCGTGGGGTTTTCCCGGGGACTCGTGAATCTACGTTAGATGCGCGTTGACCGCTTGGCGGCAAATGGTTAGAAGCGCTTGAATACCGGGGAGTCGTGACTGACGGGCTCCTCCGGGTGCAACCCTTCCCGCCCATGAAAACCCGCCTACCTGCGGCATTGCTGTCGCTTGCCTTGTCGTCGCCGCTGTTTGCCGGTGATCCGGTTCAGCCGCCGTTGCTGGAGTTCGCCGCCGGTTTGCCGGGGAAACAGATCCGCCTGAAGTGGAACTCCGAGAGCGGGGTGCGGTATCGGATCGAGCGGTCCACGGACCTGGGCAGTGCCGGTGGTGGGGGTGGAGGCGGCGGTGCCGGTGGGTGGAAGCAGCTGGCGCTGGTGGAGGCGACGGGGACGCAGGGGGAGTGGTTGGATCCGGAGCCGACGACGACGAAGTCCTTTTACCGCATCGTGCAGCCGCAGGCGGAGGTGTTCGAGATCCCGGAGCCGGTGTTGCAGCCGCTGGGAGGTGATATTCTCATTCACGGGCAGTGCATCCTGGACGGGAGCAAGCTGGTGATTTCGGTGAACGGGGTGCCGCAGGAGGTGGCCTTGGTGGCGATGGGTGGCGGTTATTGGCGGGCGTCCATTGTCGGCGGGATGTTGCCGGGTGGAGCGGTGGTTTCGGCGATCGCGGTGCGTGATCCGTCCGGTGTGGATGTGGTGACGCTGAATATTCCGATTTCGATCACGGCGACGGGGCGTGCTTCGGATGCTCCGCCTTCGTTGCCGCCGGGGGCGCCGCTGGCGTCGTCGAATCCGATTCCGGGTGTTGGCATCGTGGTGAAGAAGGGTGGAAGCAGCACCGCACGCAGCGGCAGCGGGGAAATCGGCTGGCTGGGGGACGATGGGGATATCAGCAGCCCGAGCTTGCTCGCCGCCTTCCTCAGCAAGAAGGGCTACGATTACTACCAGGCCCAGAGTCAGTTGAACTCTGCTTCCCTGAGCAGCGGCGGCGGTGGCAATGCGAGCCCGCTTTATGATGCGCAGGGGCTGGAAGTGAGCAGCGCGCTCTATCAGGGAGGCACCCACAAGCACGCGATCAATACCAAGGGCGCGGGTGCGAATACGGGCCGGGTGGTGCCGTCATCCTGCGGCATGCCCGGGGAGGTTTCGCTGAGCCACGTCTCGCTGGAGCTGCCATGCGCGGCGGGGCCGGCGCTGTCGTGGGTGTGCACGTATCGCTCGAAGGCGCCGGTGAGCTCGGGCCTCGGGGCGGGTTGGGATTTCTCCTATAATATCTCGGTGGAGCCGGTGCCGCTGGCGGCGGGTCCGAATGCGCCGCGGGTGATCGTGCGCGATGGTGGTGGGCGTGCGGATACGTTTTATCGGCAGGCCGATGGGACGTATCGCTGCGACGGGATGTTCCGCGAGGGCAGCTTCCGCAATGGGGTCTTCACGCTGACTTTCGCGAATGCGGGCCGCTGGATCTTCCGCGCGCTGGATGGATCGCCGGGTGCGGGGAAGATCTCCGCGATCGTGGATCGCAATCAGGTGGGGCTGACCTGCGCTTATGATTCGTCCGGGCAACTGAGCACGGTGAGCGATGCCTTTGGCCGCAGCCTGGCGGTGGAGTGGGGCGGCTCGCCCTCGCCGCACATCATCTCGGTCTCGGCGGAGGCGACGATGACGAGCTTCACTTACGCGAAGATCTCCTACGGCTACTCGCCGTCCGGACGGCTGGCCAGTGTGACCTCGCCCTACGAGCCCGGCACGCCACCTGCGGTGGGACCGGTAACCTTCGACTACAGCGAGGGGCAGGCGGATCCGAATCTGAACGGCAACCTGCTCTCCGTGCACGATGGCGCGGGCCGTTTGTTAGAGGGATTCGAATACGCGACGTCCACCAATCCGCTGGATCCGGCGTATGACACGTGTTCGGCGCATGACTGCAATCGCGAAGCCGTGGTGGCGCAAGCGCTGCGGAGGACGACCTTCGCGGTATTGCTTTCCGGCGGCTACGAGTGTTGTGAAAACGATGAGCTGGGCCGCGTAACGGTGAGCACCTTCGACAAGATGCATCGCCTGTTGCGGGAGCGTTGCTACACGGGCTTTGCCACACCGGATGTGCCGGTGACCACGTCGAGCCTGCCGGATCCTGCGACGAGGCTGCGCCCGACCGATCCGGCCTACTTTGAAAGGAGCTGCACCTACAATGCGGACAGCCTGTGCACGAGCATCACGTATCCCGATGGCAGCTGCCGGAAGACGGTGATGGCCCGCGATTTCAGCAAGGACTGCCCGGTCCGCGAGCGTGGCAATGCGCGGGTGGTGACGCTGGTTTCGTCCGGCGGTGAGGCGCGCACGGTGACCTGCGATCACCTGCCGGGCTACGGTTCGCCAGAGTCGGCGCGGCCGGGGAATCCAATCGGCGGGCTGACCATCAAGGGTGGCAAGAACCCCGGCGGCAACATTGTTCCCGCCAAGCTGATCTGGAGCCCGAAGAGCAACTTCGTGAGCGACGATTGCGATGATCGGGACGAGCTGTCCGCGATGCGGTCGATCAACGGCATCAACAGCATGCCGAGTCGGCTCTCGATGACGCCAACGACCGCGAGGCAGACGCAGGGTAGCAGCTTCGGCGAAAAGGTGGCCGTGGGTCTCCAGGCCGGCGCCGGTGCGCTGGCCCAGGGCTATGGCGTGAAATCCCCGCGCGATGCTTCTTCCGGCCTTGCGACCGGCAGGCGCCAGCACTCGCCGCTGGCGATCATCGACGACTCGGACTGCGACGACGTGAGCTTGTATCGTAACAATGAGAACTGCCACTGGTCGTTCACCTGTCCTGATCCGTCCGATTTCGGTGCGGCGGCCTCGCATGCCATCGGCGCTTGTGATGACTCGGATTACGTCGGTCCATGCGATGCGTCGTTTGTCACGCGCATCGTCACCGCGCACGGACAGGCCTTCAGCTACGGCTACGATGGTAGTGGGAACCTGACCAGCGAGACGAGTCCGGTGGCCGGTGCCGCCGTGGCCTTCGCCTACAATACGCGCGGCCAGATGACCTCCTGCACGGTGAACGATGATATCGACACCGACTCCTCCTTTTCCAAGGTGGTGGTGTATGATGACAGCGATGGCTTCGCGTCCTCGGTGACGACCGATCCGACCGGGCTGGCGATCACGACGTCCTTCGACTACGATCCGCTCGGCCGGGCGATCTCGGTGACCGGGCCGCTGAATGACGTGTGGTCCTTCGGCTATGACCTCCGCGGGACGCTGGTCTCGGTGACGAGTCCGCCGTGTCCGATGCCGATCACGACGACGGCGGTGCTCGATGCGGGAGGTTGTGTTGCCCGTGTGGACACGGACCACCGCGGTGCCGATGGCAAGCCGGTGGCGGACAATCCGTTGTATTCCACCTTTTACGTCTACGATAGCCGGGGCCGTCTCTCGCGCGTGGCGGGAGAAGAGCGGCCGGTGGAGTCGCTGGGCTTGCTCGATCCGAGCTCACTTGGCTTGGAAAACTTCGCCGTCACCGACTTCACCTTCGATGCTGCCGGACAAGTCGTCCGCGTCAGCACGCCAGCGGCTTGCCGTGGGCAGACCGTGGATCTGGCCTGTGACTACAGCTACGACGAGCGCGGGCTCCCGTATCAAATCACGGAAGGGGGCAGCGGGGCGACGACTCCGGTGGTCACCAAGACGGACTATGATTTGAGCGGTGCGCCGGTGCGCGTGGCGGCCGTGGCGAGCGGGATGATCGCGCCTCAGGTGAGCTTCACTTGGGATGGCTTCCACCGGCTCTCCTCGGTGACCGACCCGATGGGCAATGTGGCTTCGCTGAGCTACGACAACCAGGGCTTCGTGACCGAGACGGTGTATGGCGAGATGGAAGACGTGCCGGGGTCCGCGGGGAATGTGATGCTTTATCGCACTTCATCGAGGAGCGGTGGGCCGGGCTTGCGCGCCTATAACCAGAACAACGCGCGAAGCAATCACGCCAAGGCCTACAACCAGAACAGCGCGCGGAGTAATCACGCCAAGGCAGGGGCCAGCTTTGAGCTATTCTTCGACCGGTATGAGTCCGATGACATCTACATCGCGGAACGCTTCACGCCGGGTGCGCCGGGGCAGCCGGCCTTGGAGACGACGGTGGTGCATCGTTCGCCGGCGGGCTTGCCGCGGTCCGAGACCTGCAATGCGGATCCCGTTTGCCAGTGGGACTACGATAGCGCGGGCCGCTTGACCTCTTTCACGGATGGCGCGACCACGACCACGCTGACGCTCGACAAGAAGGGTCAGGTGCTGGTCTGCGGCCAGACCGATCATTTCCGGATTCAAGGGATGCCGGACAAGACCTTCACGATGACTTGCAGCTATGATGCGCTGGGCCGCTGCGTCTCGGTGACCGATGGTGTCGGGAACTCGTCTTCCTCGGAGTGGGATTCGGTCGGCCGTTGTGTGTCGGTCACGCAGCCCGGCGGGCTGGTGGTCCACATGAACTATGACGGTGGCACTGCCGCCGGTCCCTTCAGCCAGCAGGTGACTGCGGATGTGGATGGCGATGGCAAGCAGGACGTGCTCTGCGCTTCGCTTTCCCGCTGTGGCGAGACGGTCTTTACCGAGGACTCCTATGGATATCGTACTTCCTTCACGCGGGATTCGCTCGGCCGGACGAGGTTGTGCCAGTGTCCGGATGGCACCCATGTGGAAGTCACCTACGATTCGCTCGGCCGTGCCTCGGACTATCACCGGAGGAACGGGCAGCTCACTCACGCGGATTTCAATCTGCGCGGCCAAGTCACTTCCGTAAGTCATAGCCAACTGCCGGCCGGGGTGCTGCCGGTGGCGCCGAAGAGCTTCGTCTACAATGGCATGGGCGATTGCATTAGCTGCACGCAGGGATCGTCGGTGGTGCAGTGCACCTACGACTCGCTCGGCAATCCGCTTTCCGAGACCAGTGGTGGCCACACGGTGACCTGCACCTACGATCAACGCGGCCGGACCGGGATCACGTATCCGGATGGCCGGCGCTATGCGGAGTCGCGTGATGCGCTTGGCTTCCTGCAGTCGGTTTCCACGCTGACGGCGGTGGGCGTGCCGATTTCGCCGCCGGTGGTGGTGTTCCAGTATGCGGGTGACCGGGTGTGGCGCAGCACGCAGGCGAATGGCGTGGTGACCACCTACAACTATCGCGGTGATGGACCGCCGGGAGGTGCGGACTTGAGCTTCGATACCTGCACGGAGATCGTGGTGACCAATAGCCTGATCGCGCATGAGCTGGCGCACGTGGTGCAGCAGCGCAACGGCGCCCAGCATGTCGTCTCGCGGCAGACGCTCTTCACGGAGAGTCCGCAAGGGCCGGGCCGGATGCAGAACTTCACGCGCGATGCGATGGGCCGGATCACCGGATGCTTCACGCGTCGTCGTGAGGCGCTTGGCGGGCCGCCGCTCCCCGAGCTGGCCGTGAGCTACACGCTTGGCAAGGAAGGCCGCCGGATTCAGGAGGTCCGCAATGGCGTGGTCGGCAACTACACGCAGGACTCGGCTTTGCCGCCCGGCGACCAGCAGATGGATCAGTACTCCAGCTGGCCCGGTGGGGGCATCGCTTGGGGTGATGACGGTAATGTCCACAGCATGGAACGCGGCAGCACCGGCACGGATTCGTATCAGTACGATGCCGAGGGCCGTGTGACTGCGGTCACGCGTTCTTCGACTGCGGGCACGCTGACCCTGGTGGCTTACGTTTACGACGCGATAGGTCGCCGCGTTTCCAGCACCACGGGTGGTGGGGGTGGCCTGCCGCCGGTGACGACGGAATTCGTCTATGACGGCGACGAGTGCATCCAGGAGTGGAGTGACGATGGCAGCGGCACGGGCACGACGAGCCCTGCGGTGACCTTCGCCTGCGCGGAGGGGATCAAGTATGGGATCATCACGCGGAATGGCACCATTTACTACCCGGTGCCGAATGCGGCGTTCAAGGGTCGCCACATCGGTTCCCCGATTCGTGGCGGGAATCGCGAGGCCTCTCTGGGCCGGGTTGGCTTCCGGACCTGCAGCTGCCCGCCGGGCTACTTCTACTCGTCCGCCCGCAACAAGGTGGAGCACTGGGGTGATCCGCATGAAAACGTGGACGGCTTCGTTTGCCCCGGGGGCGGCCGCGTCTGGCCGACGGCGGGCTATTGGAGCATGGTGACCGACTCGGCGGCTGCGGTTACCGATCGCTTCGATTGCGATGATGCCGGCACGCCGGTCTTCCTGAATGCGGCGGGCCTGCCGACCGGTGCCTCCTCGGCGACCGTGCCGATCCGCTGGTGTGCGCCGGAATGTATGTGGGAGCCCTCGATCCGGATGATCGTTTGCCCGGCTGGACTTTATAGTCCGGATCTCGGGATGACGGTGTCGCAGGCGCAGGATCACAACTCGAGCCGGTCCAACAAATCGTCCAACTAACGTGGGAACCGGCGGTGGGGTGGGGAACGCTTCCTAGCGCTTCCTAGCAAAAGGCTTGCCAGCCCCGCCCCCGCCGCCTACCTCCCGCGCATGGCCCTCGAGACCACCCTCATTCTGTTCAAGCCCGACGCCGTGTCCAAAGGCCTCGTCGGCACCGTGCTCGCCCGCTTTGAAAAGGCAGGCTTCACCATCCGCGGCATCAAGAAGCTGTTCCTGACCGACGAACTGCTGGCGGACCACTACTCGCACATCGCGGACAAGCCGTTCTTCCCGTCCGTGCGCGAGTTCATGCAGGAGACCCCGGTGATCGCGCTGGCGCTGGAAGGCGACGATGTGATCGCGAAGGTCCGCGACTTGCTCGGCCCGACTGATTCGAAGGCTGCCGCTCCGGGAACGATCCGCGGTGACTTCGGCGACAAGGAAGGCGATGCGAAGATGCGGAATGTCTGCCATGCTTCGGATTCGACGGAAGCGGCTGCCGCGGAGATCAAGCGGTTCTTCAAGGACGGCGAGGTGTTCTGAGACCGGCCCGATTTTATCTTTTCAAAGCCCGGTCGCCGATGAGGTGGGCCGGGCTTTTTCATTGAGGGGTGTCGACGTTCGGTCGACGCGGCGTGGACAGAATGTCCATGCTCCTTACGAGCACCAGGAACGGAGCGGGCCTCAAGGTGTCCTCGCGGCGGAAGATCTCGGCGTGGTGGTTTTCAGCCCAAGCAACCACTGCGGCGCTTTCCTTGTCTCCGCCGTCGTGGCCGGGGTAGCAGACGATGGTGAGGATGCCGCCGGGTTTCAGGACGATGAGGGATGCGTCCAGTGCTTGGAGGGTTTCTTCTGTTTGGGTGATGATCGCGTGATCGGCGCCGGGGAGGTAGCCGAGGTTGAACATCACGGCGGATGCGGTGGCGGGTTTTGCGTGGTCCGAGAGGGTGGCGTGGGAGCCGTGGACGAGCGTGACGCGATCTAACAGATTTGCGGAGGCGAGGCGTTCGCGGGTGGAGGTGATGGCCTGCTCCTGGACATCGAAGGCGATGACGGTGCCGGTTTCGCCGACGAGCTTGGCGAGGAAGAGGGTGTCGTGGCCGTTGCCGGCGGTGGCGTCGATGGCGAGGTCGCACTGGCGCAGGACCGCCGTGATTTCGCGGTGGGCGCGGGCGGTGGGGCGTTCGGGGGCGGTCATGGGCGTGGCGGGGTGAAGGCCCGGGAGATTGGGAAAGTTAGACCGGCGTGATGATGATTTTCGATCATTGATGGAAGCACGGGGCTGCTCCCGTCTCGCTGCCCTTCAGGCCGCCGGGGCTGGCGCAATGGGGACCCCGGGCGATGCCCGGGGCTGAGGGATTTCGCACCGTTGGCGCTTAAAGGCAGGGCTTGAGCACCATTGACGCTTTAGAAATGAGGGTGAGACATGCCGGGAGGGCGAGACCAGCGACGAGGGTGAGACCGGCCATGAGGAGAGGTGATCTCAGTTCCCCATTGCGGTTCCGACCTTGGCGTAGAGTTCGGTCTGCTTGGATGACCATTCGACGAGGTCGTCGGCGAGCTTGATGGCGCCGGGTTCGAAGATGGTGATGGTGGAGGAGCCGCCGAAGGCGAAGTAGCCTTTTTCGTCGCCTTTCTTCACGGGCTTGCCGGGGGTGAAGGTCTGGAGGATGGAGCCGACGCAGGTGGCGCCGATTTCTAACAGGAGGACGGTGCCGAGGTCTTCGGTCTCGAGCTTGGTGATCGTGCGCTTGTTTTCCCACAGGTATGAGAGGCGCTGTCTGAGGGCGATGGGGGAGACGGAGAAGAGGGGTCCATTGATGACCCGGGTGGTGCCGGGGGTGCCGGTGGCGGGGAAGTGGAAGCGGTGGTAGTCGACCGGGCAGAGGCGGGAGAGGACGAGGGAGCCATCGGCGTATTTCGAGGCGAGTGCGTCATCGCCGAGGAGTTTTCCGAGGTCGAATTTCTGGCCCTTCACGAAGACGCCGTCGATCTGGCTGGCTGTTTGAAACCCGAGGTGGCGGCCATCGGCGGGGAAGACGGCCCGGGTGTCGGCGATGGGGCGGGCCGAGGGCTTCAGCTTGCGGTAGAAGAACTCATTGAAGGTGCGGTAGCTGTCCGGGGAATCGGCGAATTCCGAGGGATCGAGGCCGTATTTCTCGATGAAGGGGGCGACTTTCGCCCGGGTGGCGGGATCGTCCATGCGCTTGCCGTACCAGCGGGAAAAGCCGGCCTTTTTCACCATCAGGTGGAGGGGCATGTAGCCGAGCGGATTGGCGTAGGAGAACTTCAGGAAGCCCTCGCCGTAGACCTGCTCGGTCTCCATCTGGCCGGTGTGGCGGTTGAAATAGCGGATAGCGCTCACGTCCCGCGACCGTAGGGGCGGCATGCCAATCACGGGAAGCGGAAAGAGGATGGCCGGAATGCCCTTGCGCGTCGCGGGGGAGGCGGTTATCGGCGGCGCGATGAAAATCCGGGCCCTCACTGCTTGTCTCGGCTTTGCGCTGTTCCTGCCTGCCTGCCGAAAGCCGGCCGAGGTGACCGTGGATGAAGAGCGCCCGCTGACGATGCGCGACGAGCAGGTGAAGCTGGATGCGACCAGCAACGATCGTTTCCAAGCGCCCGGCGGCGCGACCAGCAATCCCTTCCTCGCTGGAAAGGTGCCCGAGGGCTGGCTGGAGATGCCGGGGAATCAATTCCGCCTGCTGAACTATCGCTTCGGCTCTGGGGGCGAGGTGGCGGTGGGACTTTCCTCCGGTGGCCTGACGGACAACGTGAACCGCTGGCTCCGCCAATTCGACAAGGACCCGGTCACCGATGGCGACGTGGCGAAGCTTGAGAAGGGCGCCGTGGTGGGAATCGAGGGTGTGTGGGTCGCCGCCGAGGGCGACTATATGCCCGGCATGGGCCAGTCCGCCCGCCCGAAACAGGCGCTCTACGGTCTGGTCGCCCAGGATGCGGGCCGGGTGATCACGGTGAAAATGACCGGCCCGGCCGAAGAAGTTGCAGCGCAGAAAGAAGCGCTGAAAGTGTTCGTGGCGGCCCTTCGCAGACGGGAATAAGCCGCTGTCCCGCTCCTCTTGAACGACCCCGCCCGCTTGACCCGTAACCCGCTGCCCTGATCTGATGAACGATTCCGCCCGCCAGTCGATCCCTGCCCGCATTTATCACATGCTGGCAAGTTTCGGCCTCGCGACCATCCTGCTCCTGATCCTGCTGCTTGAAACGTGGACGGCGACGCTGGAGATGAAGCTGAACGGGCTGTTTCCGACGGTTCAGAAGTATTTCGACATTCACAACTGGTATGTGTTCCCCGACGCGGGGATCTTCAATGAAAAGGCGGTGGGCAAACTTCTCCCGCCCCTGCCCGGTGGCTACTGGGTGTGTGCGCTGCTGGCGCTGAACCTGACGCTGGGTGGCATCATCCGGATGCGGAAGGGCTGGAAGACGGCGGGCGTGCTGATGTCCCACTTCGCCATCGTTTTCATGATCGTGGCGGGTGGCGTGGCGCAGCTGAAGGAAGAGCGCGGCGTGATGATGCTGAGCGAGGATGACAAGGGCCTGCCGAAGACCGCGGACTATGCGAGCTCGCTGACCGAGACGAGCATCGAGATCACCGAGGTGAAGGACGGCAAGGCCGTGGGGCCGGTGCAGTTCGTGAAGGATGCCTACTACTCGGATCTCGGGCCGGAGCAGCACCGGAAGGTGATGCTGCCGAAGCTGCCCTTCGATCTCGAGGTGCAGGGTTACGTCCAGAACGCGAAGGCGATGTCCACGGCGAGCATGGCACCGGAACGCGGTGAGCCGGTGGTGGACGGGTGGTTCATTTTCTCACGCGAGCGGAACAAGGACACCGAGATGGATACGCCGGGCGTCCATGCGCGGATCGTGCCCCGCGACGGTGGCAGCGGCCAGGTGATGCTGCTGGTGACGAGCGATCCGGACTCGTTCACGCCGCGCGCGCCGGTGACGGTGAAGTCGGGTGACCGGACCTTCCTGGTGCGGCTCGACAAGCGGGTGTGGCCCGTGCCCTTCAAGGTGACGCTGGTGGATGCGCGGTCCGAGTATCATCCGAACACGAACCGTCCGAAGCTTTTCGAAAGTGACATCATCCGCACGCAGGACGGGCACGAGACGAAGCACTTCATCGAGATGAACAAGCCGCTGCGGCAGGAGGGACTGACCCTCTACCAGCGGACCATGATGAATGGTCCGGGCGGCGCTGCGACCGAGGCGACCATCTCCGGCTTCGAAGTGGTGCGGAATCCCTCCGACAAGTGGCCGGAGTGGAGCATCTACGTCGCCGGCTTCGGCCTGGTCCTGCATTTCCTTCTCAAGCTCGGGACCTTCCTGTTCCGTGGTAAGTCCACTCCTGCCCCGCAATCGACATGAAAGCCAATATCGGACGTTGGATTGTTTTCGCCCTCGGGCTGTTCGCTGTCGTGGGTATCCTGATCTTCGCGGTGCGCGATAGCCAGCCGGAAGGGGATACGCGCAAGGTGGCGGACTACACCCCGTGGGATCAAGAGACGCTGGATCTGGCCGCGCTGCTGCCGGTGCAGGATGGCGGACGCATCAAGCCGCTGGGCACCTATGCGGGCTTCAGCATGCTGGGCCTGCACGGCGCGCGGAAGATGGAGATCCTGGGCAAGGACGACAAGAAGGTCATCCTGAAGCCGCTCGACTGGATGCTCGATTGCATGTTCCGGCCGGAGCTGGCGGATCAATTGCCGACCTTCCGCTTGGATAACTCGGAAGTGCTGGAAGCCGTGGGTGTGAAGGCCCGCGGTCGACGTGACCGCTACAGCTACAACGATCTCAAGCCGGGCCTGGACAAGCTGCGCGAGCTTTCCGTGTCGTATGAGCAAATCCAGCGGCAGGATCCGAAGCAGCTGAAGGCGGTGGAGGAGCAGACGCTGGCGCTGGCCTATAGTGTGCGGACCTATGAGTTCCTGACGGGCTATATGAACTTCGCGCGGAATGGACTGCTGCCGGCATCGTCCGCGAAGGAAGGAAAGATCCTGCCGGTCAGCGAGGTGATGCAGGCGGCGCCGAAGATCCGCGCAGAGCTGAAGGCGGCGGCCGAAGGCAAGCAGGCATCGAGCGAGGTGCAGACGATCACGGTGCTGATCGAGCAGGCGGCGAACTCGGCGAAGTTCGGCCTCAATCTTTTCCCGCCGTCCAACAAGGACGACAAGGCGTGGCTCAGCGCGGGCGACCGCATCTTCCACATCTTCACCGGGCTGACGCGCGAGCCGGAGCAATCGATCAAGGATATCAAGCTGCTGGAGGATGTGGCGCAGTCGCTCAAGGACGGGCAGCCTGCTTTCCGCGAGAAATTCTCTGCATGGGAAAGCAGCGTGGTGGAGCGCGCGAAGGCTCGTGACGAGTATCGCTCGATCCCGCTGGAGGCGGACTACTTCAAGAAGAACTGGTTCATCTACGCGCTCGTCTGGTTCCTGTTCGCGGTGGTGACTTCGGCGGTGATGTTTTTCGCGGGTCGCTCGAAGGCCGGGCGCATCGCTCACTGGGCCACGGTCAGTTTCCTGGGACTCGGGCTGATTTACATGATCATCCCGATCACGAAGCGGTCGATCATCATGGGGCGTCCGCCGGTGGGGAATCTCTACGATACGATCATCTTCATCTGCGCGGCGGTGGTCGCCTTCGGGTTGTTAGTCGAGTGGATGACGCGGAAGCGTTTCGTGCTCGGGATCACGCCGCTTGTGGCGGCGTTCATGATCGTGCTGGCCCGCCGCTTCGAGGTGGGCGAGGGGAAGGATCACCTGGATCCATTGATCGCGGTGCTGCGGTCGAACTACTGGCTGACGATTCACGTGCTCACGATCAGCCTCGGCTATGCGGCGGGTCTGATCACGGCGCTGCTGTCGATCGTTTACCTGATGATGCGGACGCTGGGTCTGGATGGCGGCGATGTTTCGCTGCGGCGCTCGGTGACGCGTGCGGTGTATGGGTGCGTGTGCCTGACGCTGACGCTGTCGCTGATCGGCACGGTGCTCGGTGGCATCTGGGCGAATGATTCGTGGGGTCGCTTCTGGGGCTGGGACCCGAAGGAGAACGGCGCGCTGATGATCGTGCTGTGGAGCCTGGCGATTTTGCATGCCCGCCTCGGTGGCTACATCAAGGAGTGGGGGCTGCACCTGTGCGCGATGTTCGGCGCGATCATCGTGGCCTTCTCGTGGTGGCACGTGAATTTCCTGAGCGTGGGCCTGCACAACTATGGCTTTTCGGCGGACAAGAAGTTCTGGCTGCTGATCTTCTATGGCTTGATGGGACTGTTCATGCTGTGGGGTGCAATCGCGGCGCTGGTGGAGAAGATGCAGAAGAAGCGGCCGAAGAGTGGGGCTGAGGTTCCGGTCGGTTTGCCTTCGAAGCCGGTGGGTTGAGGGAGTCGTTGGTGGAAACGCAGGCGCGTTCGTGAGAACGCGAGGGTGAGGTCGGCTTCACTCGCTGCTTCCGCGGTGTCACCACCGCGCCTACGGAGGGTGGGGCGGACCGCGCTACATTCTATTGCGGGCTGCCCGGTCCGTCCGTAGATCTTCCTTGTGAGCGGGAACTGGACTTTCAAATCCGTCGCCATCGTTGGTTCGGGAGCGATCGGGCTTTATTATGGGGCGCGGCTTGCGGCGAATGGGGAGGATGTGCGGTTTCTACTGAAGTCGGATTATGATGCGGTGCGGCGCGACGGGATTCGCGTCGAGAGTGTGGCGGGGGATTTGCATCTGCCGGAGGTGCAGGGCTTCCGTAGCTCGGCGGAGATCGGGCCGGTGGACCTGGTCATCGTGGCTTGGAAGACGACTTCGAATCATCTGTTAGGCGAGGTGCTGCCGCCGCTGCTGCATGAGGGGACGCAGGTGCTGACCTTGCAGAACGGGCTGGGGAACTGTGAGCAGATCGCGGAGATCGTGGGTCCCGAGCGGGTGCTGGGTGCGCTTTGTTTCGTGTGCCTGAATCGCATCGCTCCCGGCCATGTCAGCCACACTGCCGGCGGCAGGATCAGCGTGGGGGAGTTCGTGAATGATGACCGTGGGCGTGGGCCGGAGATTGCGCGGCGTTTCACGGCGGCTGGGATTCCGACGGAAGCGGCGCCGCTGCTGGCGGCGGCGCAGTGGACGAAGCTGGTGTGGAATATTCCCTTCAATGGGCTCGCGATTGCCGAGGGCGGGGTGACCACGGATATCCTGTTAGCCACGCTCGGGGTGGAAGATGAGATCCGCGCGCTGATGGCGGAGGTGATTGGCGCGGCGCGGGCGCAGGGGCTGGCGCTGGAGGACTCGCTGATCGATTTCAATGTGGAGCGGACGCGGCCGATGGGGCCTTACCGGCCATCGAGCATGATCGACTATGTGGAGGGCAGGGAGGTGGAGTTTGATTCGATCTGGGCGGAGCCGCTGCGGCGGGCGAAGGCTGCAGGTATGAGCGTGCCTCACATGGAGCGGCTGGCGGGACGCATTCGGGAGCGGCTTGGGCAGTAGTGTGGACGTGGTGTCTGTAACGCGTCGACGGAACGTCGACACCCCTTAGGGCCACGGGATTCATTCCGCTTTTCCGGACTGGCGAGCCCTGCCGTCCAAGCGGGATGAATCCCGCGCTCCCAGTGGGGACGGCGACATTCGCGCCGGGCCACTTGGGGTTTGATGTGAGGGGCTGATCCGGTCCACGATGTGGCATGGCTGAACCGGTGGGTATCGTGTTAGGGTCGGGACTCGGTCCCTTGGCGGATCGCGTGGCAGTGACGAAGACCGTGGGATTTGCCGAGGCGGGGTTGCCGGTTTCTTCCGTGAAAGGTCACGCAGGGCGCTTTCTTTTTGGCACGCTTGGCGGTCGTGAGGTGATCGTGATGCAGGGGAGGGTGCACCTTTACGAAGGGCATGATGCGAAGGCGATCACCGCGGGAGTGCGGTGGTTTTATGAGCAGGGAGTGCGGCACATCATTCTCACGAATGCCGCCGGCACGCTGAATGAGGATCATGCGCCGGGGACCTGGATGATGCTGAATGATCATCTCAATCTGACGGGCACGTCGCCGCTGGAGGGCGGGCCGAACTTCATCGACATGACGCAGGTCTACGATGCCGAGGCGATGCTGGAGTTCCACTCGCTGGCCACGGAGCGGAAGGTGCTGCTCCACGAGGGCGTGTATGCCGGGCTACGAGGGCCGCAGTACGAAACGCCGGCCGAGATCCGGATGCTGCGGGCGATGGGCGCGGATGCGGTGGGGATGAGCACCGTGCTGGAGGCGATCCAGGCGCGTGCGCTGGGGATGAAGGTCAGCGCTTTCTCTTGTCTCACCAATTGGGCGGCCGGGATGTCGCCGGAGGAACTGAATCACGCGGAGGTGATTGAGACCGGCGCGGCTGCGGCGGGGGAGATGATGGGGCTGCTGGAGGCCTGGTGCGGGCTGTAGCAGTCGGGCGGGATGAATCCCGCGGTCCCAGTGGGCTGACGGTCAGTTCAGGGCCTTCTCAGGCTCCGGAGTGGCTGCCTGCCGATTCTTTTTCGGCTGGAACGGCGTCACGAAGGCATCGTCGAAGTCGAAGGCAGCGGCGAAGTCTTCCTTGGTGTCACTGTCCTGCTTGCCGAACATCTGCTCGTCGATGAGGTGGAAGACCATCTCGCCGATGTCGCCGCTTTCGCGGACGCCCCACTCGTGCATGAGGGTCGCGGCCATGGGGCCGAATTGCTCCAGCGCGAGGTCGCGGTAGCCGACGCAGAGTTCCTTGCCGGAGACGTGCCGCGGTTCGCCGTTGTTCGACTCGGAGGCGCGCTTCAGCGTGAAATCGAGCGATTCCTTCAAGAAAAGGTAGGCCAGCGGATCGTATCGCTTCTCGCGCTTCAAGATCGCTTCGACCGCTTGCTCGAACTGCAGTGCCTTCATTCGCAGGAGAGGATGCCCGGTTCCTTTGACGGAGTCAAAGCCGTTAGCTAACGGGCGACTTCCTTGGATTTCCGGGGCCAAGCGGGGCTACTTACGTAGAACTACGTCCGTTCATCCTCGGGGCCGCCTTCATGCTGCAGGTCATCGAAATCGAATACCGCAGCGAAGTCCTCTTTCTTGTCACTATCCAGTTTGCAGAGGATCTGCGCGTCGATCAGGAGGTAGACCATTTCGCCGATATCCGCGCTGCCGCGCAGGCCCCACTTCAGCATCAAGCTCGAGGTGCCCGAGCCGAATTGCTCCAGTGCCAGATCGCGAAAACCAAGGCTCAGTTCCTGACCGGTGACCTGGCGAAACTGGCCGCCATTGTCTTGTGCCACCCGCCAGAGTGTGAAATCGAGCGCTTCCTTTAGGAAGTAGTACGCCAGCTCGTGGTAGCGTTTCTCCCGTTCCAAGATCAAATCGACTGCCAGCTCGAAAAGTTGTGGGGACATTCACCGAAGAGATTGCCCGTTTCATTTCGAGAAGTCAAAGCCACCGGGCGGAGCGAAGCACGCGATGGCAGGCGGACGGTTTTCTCCCGTCATGGTCTTTTCTGCCGGGTGCGCTTTGTGAGGCGGTAGCGTTGGACCGGGCTGCGCGGCGAGGCGGGATTGGTCATCTCGATCCGTCCCGAAGCTAGCGCGGGCTGGAGGTAGCTTTTTTGGAAAGAAGGCCTGTGGGTTAGACCCAACCGCTGCATCAGCTCGGCAGAGGTCACCTCTTCGGCCCCGGAGAAGCACCGGATCAGCAACCTTACTTGTTCGGTTACTTGTTCGGTTACTTGTTCGGTTACTTGTTCGGTCGCTGGAAGCGAATCAAGAGCGTCGCGGATGGCGGTCAGCATGAATTCCGCGAAGGGTGCGGCGTCCGCTTGCCGGTCCGCTTCACCCAATGCGGCATAGTAGGCTTCCTGGCGTTCGCTGATGAGGCTCTCCACGGGCAGGTAGGCGAGATCCGCATGCCACGAGGCGAGGGCCAGCGATTGCCAAAGCCTGCCCATGCGGCCGTTGCCGTCGGCGAAGGGGTGGATGAACTCGATCTCGTAGTGGAGGATCGAGCTGGCGACCAGTGGGTGGTGGTCGGTGGTTTCCGCCCAGCGGAAGAGATCGCGCACCAGATGCTCCACGCGATTCGCGGGCGGGGCCATGTGGACGAGCTTGTCTCCCCGGTAGATGCCGACACCGCTGGAGCGGAAAGCTCCCGCTTGATCGACGAGGGCTTTCATCATGATGCCGTGGGCTGTGAGGAAATCATCGGCTGAGGTCGCCTTCCAGTCGCTGAAGCGGTCGTAGCAGAGGATGGCGTTGCGGACCTCTTGGATTTCGCGTGGCGTTCCGAGCACCCGCTTGCCTTCGAGAATGGCGGTGACCTGGTCGATGCTGAGCGTGTTATTCTCGATCGCGAGCGAGGCTTGGATGGTGCGGATGCGATTCTCGCGGCGTAGCCGTGGCGACACAGCCTCGCGTCCTTCGCCTACCCAGCGCCCCACCCGTTCGCTGATCTCTGCCACGAGCGCGACGATCCGCGACGTGAGAGTGAAGGGCGGCTGGTGAGGCTTAGGCATGGAGATCGATATGGGCACTCAATTCCCCAGCCGCTGGGCGAGGTCATCCAGGACGCTGTCGAGTTGCTTGGCGGGGGCGATGCGCTGGGGGTCGTCGAAGCCGACCCAGATGGCGGTGGAGCCTTTGGGGCCGAGGCGGGCGAGCCAGGCGTCGCGGCCGGAGCCGGTGGCGCCGGCTTGGACGCGGGTGCCGGATTCCTTGTCCAAAAGGTCGGCGGCTTCCTTGGCTGCTTGTTTGCCGATGGCCGGGGTGGTGCTCGGGGCGGCGGTGTAGAGGACCTTGCCGTCCGGGGCGGTGATGCTCTGGATCAAGTAGGGCTTCGGGCGCTGGCCGGCATTGCCGAGGGTGGCGAGGCCGGTGGCGAGTTCCAGCGGGGTGGCGGCGGCGCTGCCGCGGAAGAGGTCTTCGGTTTCGAGGAAGGGGCCGGTGATGCCGCAGCGCTTGGCGATGCGGATGGTTTCCTTCGGGCCGATCTGGCGGCCGGTCTGGACGGGCTTGCCGGGGAGCACGAGGCGACCGCGTTCGGCGGCGGCGGCGGCGACCCATGGGGAGAAGGCGGAGCCGAGGTCGCGGCGGGCGCCGATGGTGCGGTCGTAGCGCGAGTCGAGGTAATCGCGGCCGCCGACGAGTGCGAGGATGGCACCGGTCTTCGTCTCCAGGGTGACGGCGGCGCATTGGAGATACTGCGGCTCGGCGCCTTGCTGGTGTTTCTCGTGGGTGGGGTATTCCCAGCCCTTGGATTGCTCGATGTTTCGCAGCGATTCGGAAAGGTCGGTCTCAAGCCGCGTTTGCCAGCCGGCATCGAGCGTCGAGCGCACGGTGAGGCCGCCGTCGCGGATGTCCACGTCGTCGAGGATGGTCTGGAGTTCCTTCTGGATCGCTTCGAGGGCGTAGGAGCGTTCGGCACCGCGCTGCTCCTGGGGCACCAGCTTGATCGGCATCGCCTTCACTCGCGCGACGTCGGCGTCGTTGATGAGGCCCATCGCCTTCATGCGGGCGAGCGTCTGCGACTGTTGCTCGCGGGCGGCATCGAGATTGCGGAAGGGCGAGAAGATGTGCGGGCCGCGGATGATGCCGACGAGCATCGCGCTTTCGGCTTCATTGAGCTGCGACGTTTGTTTGCCGAAGTAGGTGCGCGCCGCTTGCTCGATGCCGTGGCAACCGGCACCGAAATAGATGCGGTTCAGGTAATTCGCGAGGATCTCGTCCTTCGAGTAGCGCGACTCAAGCCGTAGCGTCAGCGCGATCTCCAGCAGCTTGCGGTTGATCGATTTCTCGCGGATTTCGAAGGTATTCCGCGCGAGCTGCATGCTGAGCGTGGATGCGCCCTGGGCCATGCCGCCGCGTTTGACATTCTCCACGGCCGCGCGAGCAAGACCGCGGACATCGACGCCGCTGTGTTCGAAAAAGCGGGCATCCTCGCGGGCACGCAGGGCATTGACGAGGAAGTTGGGAATGTCGGCGCGGGTGATCAGGCGGCGGCTGTTAGGTCCGCCGCTGCCCATCTCCTTGCCATTGCGATCATAGATGGCGGTATGCGCCGGCATCTTCGCGACTTCGGCGAGGTCGAACCGCGAGGCCTTCGAGAAATAGAACAGCGCGACCATCAGGCCGAGCGTGCCGCCGATGACGCCGGTCCACAGCAGCCACTTCATCGACGTGCGCAGCCAACCCGGCATCCAGGCCAGCCAGGCCGGGGTTCTGCGGATCGGTCGCCAAGTGGACATAAGGGGAGACGGAAGACTTCAAGACGCTAGACCAGACTGATGGCTAGCGGCCTTGGCTTTCGGGGACGGGGATGGCTTTTTGAATCACGGGCTCGCCTTCATCGACCGGGATGGCCTTGGGGATCTCGATTTCCTCTTCATCGAGGATCGGTGAGTCGTCAGACACCGGCTGGGCCTTTGGAGGACGGTTGGACGTGGTGGCCTCTGGCACCTCGCCGTCGAGAGGGATGGCCTTCGCCGGGTGATCGGGGCAGAGATCGTTTTCGGCAGGCACCATGTCCTTCGGGACGTTGTCGGTATAGGCCTCTTGGGCGGCTTCGCAGCCGGCGGTGGCACGCTTGCCGGAGCTGCGGCAGAGGCGGCACTCGACGAAGGAAAGCTGTGACTTCAGGCCCTCCGCCTTGTAGCCGAGCTTGTCGGCGGTCTTCATGACTTCCACCCACACGGGCAGGGCGAGGGTTGCGCCGTAGCCCTTTTCGATGGTCTTCTTCGGCGTATCCAGGCCGACCCAGACGGCGCAGGTGATGCTGGAGGTGTAGCCGGCGAACCATGCGTCCTTGTAGTCATTGGTGGTGCCGGTCTTGCCACCGCAGTCCTTGTTAAAGCCAAGGCTCTTGATGGCGGCCGCGGTGCCGCGGGTGGTGACCTCGTGCAGGATGTTAGAGACGCTCCAGGCCGGGCCCTTGCTGACGGCTTCGTAGGAGATGTAAGGCGAGTCACCTTTCTCCGGCCACACCACGTTGCCATTGCGATCGCGGATCTCCTTGATCAGGCGCGGAGCGTAGCGGACGCCGCAATTCGGAAAGACCGTGTAGGCCGAAGCCACTTCGTAGGTGCTGGCTTCCCATGCACCGAGGAAGGACGTCGGCAGCTTCGGCATCGGGGTCTCGAAGCCGACGGAAAGGGCGACGTCCGCGACCTTGTCGATGCCGGCGCGATTGCCGACGCGCACGGACATGGTATTGCGCGATCGGATCAAGCCGGTGGAAGCGGGAAGGTAACCGCCGAATTTGCCGTCGGAGTTGTGCGGATGCCAGGCGCCCGCGCCGCGGATTTCGCCGCGCGAGATCGGACCATCGTCAATCAGGGTATCCGGGCGGATGCCACTTTCGAAGCCGGCGAGGTAGACGAAGGGCTTGAAGACCGAACCGATCTGCCGCTTGCCTTGCAGGGCGCGGTTGAACTTCGACTCGTCGGCATTGCGACCGCCGACAATGGCGAGCACGGCACCGGTGAGGTTCTCGATGGCGACCACGCTGCCCTGGAGATATTGGGGCTGGGTCTTCTTGTCGATGGGCAGCGCGTTCCATGCGGCGCGCGTCTGGTGATCGTAGCCGGGCCGCCGCTCGATCTCCCGCAGCTTCGCATCCAGTGCTTCCTCGGCCTTCTTCTGAATCAAGTGATCGATGGTGGTGGTGATCTGGAGTCCGCCGAGCTCGATGTTCTCTTCTTCCAGGATGCGCTCGAGTTCGCGGCGGATCGCATCCATCGCGTAGCTATCGTGGAAGATGCGTCGCCACTCCGGGCGGATGGAAATGGGCTCCTTCTTCGCGGCTTCGGCTTGGTCCGCCTTGATGAAGCCTTCCGAGACCATGCGATCGAGCACGGTGTTCCGTTCGCGGATGGCCTTGTCGATGTCCTTGAAAGGGGAGAAGGCATTCGGGCCGCGGACGATGCCGGCGAGCAGTGCGGACTCGGAGAGGGTGAGGTCCTTCGCGGATTTCTCGAAGTAAGTGCGCGAGGCTTCCTCGATGCCGCGGACCTGGTGGCCCCAGAAAATCCGGTTCAGGTAGTGCTGGAGGATTTCCTCCTTCGAGTAGGTCGACTCGATGCGGTAGGAGACGGCGGTTTCCAGCAGCTTGCGATCGAGCTCCTGGATCTTCGGCGAGAAATCGAGAAGCGAGGCTTTCAGCGCGAAGCTATTCCGCGCGAGCTGCATGGTCAGGGTGGAGGCACCCTGGGCGGCGCCGCCGCGGACGAAATTTTCCTTCACCGCGCGCCCTACGCCGATCCAGTCGACGCCGCCGTGGGTGTAGAAGCGTTTGTCCTCGCGGGCCAGGATGGCGAAAATGAAGTCCTGGGCGACCTCGGAGACCTTGATCACGTCGCGTTTCTCGCCGTGGATGCGGCCGAGTTCCTCGCCGCGGCGGTCGAAAACGACGGTCCGCTCGGGCATTTCCGCGACCTTCGCCATGTCGTAGGGACGGGCGCGGACGAAATAAAATCCGGCCATGGCGAGACCTGCGTAAAGTCCCGCGATCAGTGGGTCGCCGAGGAGCCGGATCGGGACGCGGAGGAACTTCGGCAGGGGAGAAATGAGGCCGTGGAAGATTAAAAACGGCCAGAAAAGGATCACGGAACCAAGTCCGACGGGCTTTCGGGCCGGTTCGGTCTTCTTGCGGTTGGACGAGCGCTTATCGGAGAATTTTCCGGTTGGGCTGCCGGGGTCCTTCGGGGATGATTTCGGCATGGACGTGGAGAACTTAACGCGGATGGTCCGCGGATGCGAAGGCGATATCGCACCTCAAACAAAGGTGGGCGAGTGTGTCGCTTTGACGTGTGAGAAAGCGATGAAGCATCCGAGATTTTTCAATGGAGTGGCGGCGGCCGTTCTGGCTTCCGCCTTGTTGCAACCGGCGTGGTCGCGCGAGCCCGTGGGCTCGATCGAGGACATACGCAAGCTTGAAGGCAAGATCGCAGCCGTAGCGGAGAAGGCGATGAAATCCACCGTGGCCCTGATTTCCGAGGAAAGCGGGGCTTCCGGGTCGGGCGTCATTACCTCCGCCGACGGACTGATCCTGACCGCGGCCCACGTGATCGAGGGCGCGGAGCAGGTGCTGGTCGTCTTCCCGGACGGCAAGCAGGTGAAGGGCAAAGTGCTCGGCGCGAACATGTCGAAGGACATCGGCATGGTTCAGATCGAGGAGAAAGGCCCGTGGCCCTTCATTGAGCGCGGGGAATCCAAGCCGCTGGAAGCGGGCGACTGGGTGATCGCGATGGGTCACTCGACGGGATTCGATCCGGCGCGGACTCCGCCGGTGCGATTCGGCTCGGTGGTTTCGGACGGCCCCGGGAATTTCCTGACGACGGATTGCACGCTGATCGGCGGTGATTCCGGCGGTCCGCTGTTCGACCTGAATGGCAAGATCGTGGGGATCAATTCCTCGATCGGTGATGCCCTGAAGAATAACAACCACGCGGGAGTGGATGGTTTCAAAGAGGACTGGGACCGGCTGATCGCGGGGGAAGTCTGGGGCCAGCTCCAGATGGACCCGATGTCGAATCCGGAGCGAGCCGTCATGGGTATCGAGCTCGGGTCGCAGGTCCGTGGTGGCGGGATCGTCATTTCCGGCGTGAGCGAGCATGCGTCGAAGGCAGGCATCCGCCCGGGTGACATTCTCCAGAGTGTGGAGGACAAGCAGGTGCGCGATGGCCGCGCGCTGCAGATCTTCCTCGCGAAGAAGCAGGCGGGCGACAAGGTCAAGATCGGCATCTTGCGCGCGGACAAGCCGCTCAAGCTGGAGATCGAATTGAAGCAAAAGAACCAGATCCGCTGAGCCTGAATCTGAATCTTAAATTTAGTCCGAACCGGAACCTTTTTCATCTTCGTCCCATTATGAGAACCAGTCTTCTTGCGACCGCATTTCACGCCGCCCTGGTGGCCGGCGCGTTCGCCCAGGGCCGCGGCGAGGTGCCGCTGATGCGCCCGGAGGAAGCGGAAACGGTGCAGCGCCAGTCGATGGAATTCATCGACGCGGTGCGCCCGTCCGTCCGCCCCGTGGTCCCGTCCACGCTATGGGTGTGGGCGGATACCGGCTATGGCCTGCGCTCGGTGGCCTACGGCACCGTCGTCCAAGACGGCACCAAGGCGCTGACCAAGTGGAGTGAGATCGCGATGACCCGCGGCCCGATCAAGGTCGTGGGTGGCGATGGCACCACGGCAACGGCCACCGTGATCGGTGTCTATCAGGAGGAGGACCTGGCCCTGCTCCAACTGAAGGGTGCGAGCTATCCGGCGGTGAAGCTGACGGATCGCGAAGCGCCGAAGCTGGGCCATTTCCTGATCGCCGCATCGCCGGATGACACGCCGGTGAGCGTGGGGGTGGTGGCGGTCGAGGCGCGTTCCTTGCGCGAAAAGGACCAGGCATTCCTGGGCGTGATCGCGAATACCGATCCGCCAGCGAAGGGCCTGAAGATCGAGGATGTCGAGAAGGGCAGCGCTGCAGCCCTTGCGGGTCTTGAGAGCGGCGACCGCATCCTTGCGCTCAATGGCCGCACGGTGACCAATCTGGTGGAGCTGAAGTCGGTGCTATCCGGTTTTCACCCGGGGGATAAGATCGCGATCCGGTATCTCCGCAAGGGTGCCGAGGCGACCGCCAATGCCGAGCTCAAGGAGCGGAACGTGGACTACCCGGAGATTCCGAATGGCCGCCTGCGCCAGATGGAGCGGATGGGCGCGGATGAAAAAGGCCTGAGTCTGGTGCATGAGGGATTTCCCAGCGTGATTCAGACCGACCTGCGCGTCGGCCGCGAGCAATGCGGCGGGCCGGTGGTGGATCTGGATGGCAATGTCGTGGGAATCGGGATCGCGCGTGCGGACCGTACGCGGAGTTTTGTGATTCCGGCGAAGCATGTGATCGATCTGTTGTCACGCGAGCCGGTTTCCCCCGAGGTCGCCCAAGCGGCGATGGAGGAGGAAGAGCAGGCGAGACAGCGGCAGGTGGGTCAGAACATGCCACCGCAGCAGCGGGTTCCGCGCGCGGTGCCAGCGCCACCGGGGGCGGCGGAGAATCTGCGGCATCACCTGGAGGAAATGGAGAAGCTGATGGACCGGATGCGGGCGGAGATGGATGGGCTGGATGAGTGATCCAATGTGCTTCGCTTCGTGAGCAACAGGTAGAGTTCTTCAGGGCCAACGGCCCACGATTCCTAAGCCCCGGGCAACGCCCGGGGTTTTTCGTGCGTGGGGGATGGCGGCCTGAAGGGCTGCGATATGGGTGCGGTTTGTCTTCTAACCAAGGCCGGAAATGGGGTTCCACAATCCCTGCAGATTTACGATTGTGACATCCACGATGCCACAATCGCTCTCTCGCATTCTGATCCATTTGGTCTTCAGCACAAAAAACCGGGAACCTGCTCTATCAACCGCACTTCAGGCCGAGCTTCATCCCTATCTTGCGGGAACATTGGACAGTATGGATTGCCCGTCTTTGCGCGTGGGTGGAGTCGGGGATCACGTGCACATGCTATTCGGCCTTTCACGCACCAAAACGATTGCTGAGGTCGTCGAGGCGGTGAAGACCTCGTCATCGAAATGGATTAAATCGAAGGACGCGCGATTGTCCTCGTTCCATTGGCAATCCGGTTACGCCGCATTCTCCGTCAGTCAATCCGATGCCGATCAGGTGGTGGCCTACCTTGCGAATCAGGCGGAGCATCATCGCAAGCGGACGTTCCAGGAGGAATACCGGTTGTTGCTGGAAAAGTATCAGGTGCCGTTCGATGAGCGGTACGTTTGGAATTGAGGGAGCCGCTCACGTATCGCGACCCTTCAGGCCGCCATCCCTGCGCACGAAAAACCCCGGGCGTTGCCCGGGGCTGAGGGATTTCAGGCCGTTGGCCCTGAAGAATGAGCGTAGCGGGTCTCTGTGACTGCGCGGGCCGCGTGGGATTGATCAGCCCCACCTCACAAACACACCCGGCGGAACAACTCGTCCAGCGGCAGCTGCATGCCGATGTAGAAGTCGCCGAATTCGGCGTAGCGGGCGGAGACTTCGTCGAAGCGCATTTCGTAGACGATCGACTTGATGTCGATGGTGTCCTTGGCGAGCAGGGTGACGCCCCATTCGTATTCATCGAGGCCGGTGGAGCCGGTGATGAGCTGGAGGATGCGGCCGGAATAGGTGCGGCCGACGCGGGCGTGGCCACTCATCAATTCGCGGCGTGCTTCGTAGGACAGCGAGTACCAGTTGTCGGCACCGCTGCGGCGCTTGGACATGGGGTAGAAACAGATGGCGGGCCAATCCGGCAGCACCGGGTAGAGGCGGTGCTTGAGGTAGTGCGCCATGCGCTCCTCGAATTCCTTCATCGCCTGTTCGAATTCCGCGCTGCCTTCGGTGAGACCCTTTTCGCCGATCAGGGTTTCGGCGGCGTATTGCGCGGAGGTGGTGGTGTATTCCGAGCTCTCGGTCATCGAGAGATACGAATACGCTGGGCTGAGGATCTCCGGCCCGAGCGAAAGCGTGAGCTGCTTTTCATAGGCCGTGGCCACTTGCAGGTCCGGCGTAAGGAGCATGAAGCCGATGTCCGCCTTCGGGGTGGCGATGGCGAAGGTCAGCAGGTGGGTGTCCTTGGTGGCGCGGATTTCCTGGACCAGTTCGGTGAGGCGGGTCTTGGCCGCACGCTTCTCGTCATCGCCGAGCAGGGACCACTGCGAGTGGTCGATTTGATAGAAGAGGTGCATCACGTGCCAGCCTTCGCGTGACACCAGCGGGGAAACATTCGAATCGGACATGATCAGCGGCGTTCGGGGAGAATGGGAATCGAGGAAAGTTTCTTGAAGGAGCTGGCCGGAGTGCCGCCGGGCGGTCCCTCGAGGACATCGACGGTCCAGAGCTTGCCCTTGCCCGTGCGGTAGGCCTGGAAATCGCCGTCGGCACTGAAGCCATCGGTGGCGGTGAAGGTGGCCGTGGCATTGCCCGTCGTTTCGAAGCGACCGGCACCGAAGCCGCGGGTGATGGGGTCGCCGACGGGGTTGCCCTCGGCATTGCGGAAGATCACGCGCAAGGAGCCGCCGCCGGAGTTCCCGGGGTCGAGCGAGAGTTCCAGCACCGGGATGAGGACGACATCGCGCTTGGCTACGTCGCGGCTCTCGCCGGAGCGAACCGGCTCGCGCCAGAAGGTGCTGCCGGAGGAGATGGTGGCGAGCTGGCCTTTCATCGGGTAGCTCGGCCGGCTGTCAGAATCGCGGGTGAAGGAAAGCAGGCTGAAAAAGCGGGTGAGCACCCAGACCGAGGCGATCATGGCGACCACCACAAAGGTGGCGATGCCGATGACTTCGCGGCGGTTCAGGCGGGGGCGGGGGATGTTCCCCTTGGCGGCGGGCGAAGAAGCACCGCGAGGGCGGTTTTCCCGTGAGGTCGTTTTGGCAAGCAGGTCGTCCTCGTAGCCGTCCGCTTCTTCTTGCTCTTCCTCCTCCTCTTCTTCGTCCACGGAAGGTTCCGGGTCGGCTACGGCCGGGGACGTGGGGGCGCTCGGAGCGGCTGCGGCCGGAGGCGTGTGCGCTTCGTCGATGGCGCTGGTCAGGGCGACGACCTCGTTCGCGGGTGCGGGCGGGGTTGCGGGCTTTGACTTGGCCTTGGGAGTGGCTGGGATTTCGTCCTCGTCGAGTTCGCCGATTTCGTCAGAGGGGGCGGAGCGGGGAGTCAGCGGCTTGACCGGTGAGCTCAGGCCGCGCGGCATGGGCGGCTCGGCGGGGCCGGCGGGCTCGGGCACCGGGGTCACATCCTTGGCTGCCGGAGCAGCTGGGGCGGCCTTTGGCTGGCGGGGCCGGACGGCTGCGGTGGTTTCCTCGTCGAGATTCCACAAATCCTCCTCCGTGGTCTCCCGGGAGAGATCCGAAAGATGCGGGCGATTGCGGCCCGGCAAGCCGGAGGGATTGGGTGGTTCCGCGGACATGGCAGAGGGTGGCCCCCGGTTTAGGAACCACGCCCGGACTTGGCCAGTGGAAACCTCGGCGATGCCTGCCCGGCGGAGGTGACGAATTGGTTCACTGCCGGCTATTTTCGCGCCCGGATGGCCCGCCACCCGCTCCGAAACGGCAAAAAGGGATTGCATGCGGGTCCCGGCGGCGCGATGCACTCGCCAGCAGCATTTCCTCTCCACGATGGCCGACCGCGAAGACAAGAACCGGGAAAACGTCACAGGCAAATTCTACGTCGATAGCCAGTGCATCGACTGTGACCTGTGCCGCGAGACCGCGCCGAACAATTTCACCCGCTCCGACGACGAGGGCTACTCTTACGTCTACAAGCAGCCGGAGAACGACGAAGAGCGCGCCCAGAGCCGCGAGGCGATGGAAGGCTGCCCGGTCGAAGCCATCGGTGACGACGGCAGCGAAGACTGATCTCCAAAGCCATGGCCAAGGAATCCCGGCTCGAAGCGATGCGTCGCGCGGTGCTCCGGGAATGGCGGGGTGAGGAGCCGGCGCACTTGGACGAGCGGCTGCACCTGCCGAAGGAATTCCTGGCATCCATTCTCAAGGCCGCTGGTGCGACCGAGGGCATCGATGAGGAGAAGCTGCGCTCGATGTGGAAGGAAGTGGCGGGTGATTTCGTGGCGCGCCATGCCACGCCGGTGTCGCTGAAGGGCGGCTGCCTGACGCTCCATGTGCTGCAACCGGCGATGCGCTTTCACCTGGAGCAGACGCGCACCGTGCTGCTGCAAAAAGTCCAGGAAGCTGCTGGTGCCGGCGTGGTGAAGAGCATTCGCTTCCATGTCGGCTGATCTCCCTCTTTCATGTTTCGCAATCTGATCTTCGACTGGTCCGGTACGCTGGTGGATGACCTCCCGCCGGTGCTGGAGGCGACCAACCATGTGCTGGGCATTTATGGAAAGGAGCCGCTGGATCGCGAGAGCTTCCGGCGGCGTTTCCGGCTGCCCTATGCGGAGTTCTATGAGGAGATGATCCCCGGCGTGCCGCTGGCGGAGCTGGAGGTGCATTTCCGCAAGGCCTTCTCGGAGTCGACGGCGGCGGTGACGATCCTGCCGCATGCGCGTGAGAAGCTGGAATGGTGCCGCGACCACGGCGTCCGCTGCTTCGTGCTGACGAGCATGGATAGCGATGCCTTCCATGCGCAGCTGGTGGATCTGGGGCTGAGTGATTTTTTCGAGGCGACCTACTCGGGCGTGTTGGACAAGCGGGAGCGGATCCTGGGGATTCTGGAAAGCCATCGGCTGGCACCGGAGGAGAGCGCCTTCGTGGGGGACATGACGCATGACATCGATACCGCGCGGCATGGCAATCTCACGTCGATCGCGGTGCTCACGGGCTACACGCATGCGGGTCCGCTGTCCGAGGCGCGGCCGGATCTGACGGTGCCGGATCTGGCGGTGCTGAGGACTTTGTTAGGTCGGCATGGTTGGAAGCCGCGGCCGGTGGCTACGGTGGGCGCATTGCTTCATGATGGAAATGGCAAGCTGCTGATGGTGAAGACCCACAAGTGGGGTCACCGCTGGGGGATCCCCGGTGGGAAGATCCGCCGCGGGGAGAGCTCGCTGGATGCGCTGCGCCGCGAGATCCGCGAGGAGACGGGGCTGGAGATCACGCATCCCCACTTCGTGCTGGTGCAGGACTGCATCGACTCGGATGAGTTCCAGCGGCCGGAGCATTTCCTGCTGCTGAACTATGTGGCGCGCACGAAGCCGGGGGAGGTGAAGCTCAATGACGAGGCGCAGGAATACCGGTGGGTGACGCCGGCCGCGGCGCTGGGGCTGGATCTGAACCGGCCGACGCGGACGCTGCTGGTGGAGGCGCTGAACCAGGATTTGATCGAGCATCCGGTGTGATGGGTGGTCTTTACGCTTTTGTAGCGGGACGACTGCGTCGTTCCGGCGGGGCGAGGGCGGAAGGTGGATCGCCGCTATCATTACCGCTACGGTCCGCACCCAGCCGGAAGGACGCAGTCCTTCCGCTACAAGAAGAGAAGCCACGCGCTTGGCTTGATTTCCTCATTCGATCATCAAGCCTCCGATCATGGCCGTGACCAATTGGATGAGCTGGGAAGGGGGCGTCGATCTGATCGCCGTGACTGCGCCGGACGTGGCGATGCCGAATGTGATCGTGCACGTGGCGCGGATGGTCCACACGCCGGTGGGCTCGGCTCCGTCGGGGATTGTTTTCTGGCAGCCGGATCCTTCCTTGCCGCCGGCGGTGTGTGGATTCGTTTCCACGGATCCGAAGGTGGGTGCGTATTTCGGCCCGCAGATTTTCGCGGGCACGCCTTTCGAGGGCGCTCCGGTGCTGGATGCGAAGATCGAGATCGTGTCCGGTCCGGATGCTTGCTCGGCGCGGGTCGAGGTAGCTGGACATGTCTTTGAAACCTCGCTCACGGGGCTGGCCCCGGCCGAGCTGATCCAGCGCGCGCCGATCGCGACCGCGCCCTTCACCCAGCAGGGTCTTGAAGCTCCGGCTGCCACGGCGACGCTGAAGGTGAATGGCCAGCCGGTGGAGATCATCATCCCGCCGGTGGGGATCACGGGCGGACCGTGCGCGGTCTCGGCGCCTTGCGGCCTGTATGCGCGTTGATTTCATGGGAGACTTCCACGAGATCGAAATCCGGCGGCTGAAGGTGACGTGTCACATCGGTGTGCCGGAGGAGGAGCGCGCGCTGCCGCAGCAGCTGCGGGTGACGGTGAAGCTGTCGGTGGGGACGCCGTTTCACACGATGGGCGACGAGATCTCCCGCACGCTCGACTACGCCGCGCTGGCGGCCGCCATCCAGGATCTGTCGGCGGCCCGGCCGCGGCGGCTGATCGAGACGCTGGCGGCGGATGTGGCCAATTTGACACTGGAATTTCCTGTCGTGAGCGCGGTGGAAGTGACGGTGGAAAAACATATCCTGCCTGATACCGAATGCGTCGCGGTGCACCTCCGGCGCGAGCGCGGGACGGTCTAACGACTGGCCGCCTCTCCCGGGTTGCAATGCTCGCCTGATCCGCCATCTTTCGGGGACATGGATTCACACGCCGACGCCGAAAAGCTCTCCATCCGGTGCCCCGGATGTGGCCAACGCTTCAAGGTGGGCCTGGAATTGCGCGACCGGATGGTGGAGTGCGGCACCTGCGAGCACCGTTTCCGCGTGAATGACGAGGTGGTGGTGCGGGCGAAGAAATTCTATCCCGGCGAGCGCCGCGCTGCGGCCCTGGACTCCTTTTCCCGTGTCCCGCGGAATGCGGCGCCGTCCCAATCGACCTTTCAGACGATCCAATACGCGCCGGAGCCGGTGCACCGCACCATCGAGCCGACCTCGCCGCTCCGGCTGGTGCTGGGCTTCAGCGCGGTGCTGATCGCGGTGATCGTGATCCTGATGCTGATCTTCGGCGGTATGCCGGGTGGGGTGCTCTACGGGGCCTCGCAGTCGAAGCGGCTGATGCTGGCCGTTTTCTCGGCGGTGGTCAGCGGCGTGCTGCTCGTTGCGGCGAATCCGCGGGCGCGTGGCCGGGCTGTTTTGGCGGCGCTGCTGACGGCGGGCGGATTGATCTCGCTGCCGTTCTTTTTCACGAATGGGGTCACGCTTGCCAGCAGCGGGGCGGATATCGCGGAGGATGCCCCGGCTGCGGGAACTCCCGGCAAGGAAACGGAAAGGCCGAAGACGGCGGAGGAGGAGAGCGTGGCCGCGCTGAAGCGGCAGGTATCCTACGAGCCGCTGGCGCGTGCGCTGGAAACCGATCCGAAGGCCGTGGGCCTGTGGCTGCGCGGCCTGCGCGAGTTCCACCGGCCGCAGGTGCGCGACTACATCATCCGCAACTCCGGAGCCGATCCGAGCTCCCACATGTATCCGCGCTCGAATGAGTATCTGATGGTGGTGACGGGTTTCAAAGGGGACATCGGTGATCTCGCGCGCCTCTGCGAACGCTTCGGCGAGGTTCACCGTCCGTCCGATGAACTGCGGATCATCGAAGTGGTGGTGAAGAATGAGAGCTTCCAGGAAGGAGCGCTCGAGAAGCTGACCGATCCGGCGAATCCGGCCTTCTATGAGCTGAACAAGCGCGAGCTGGAAAGCATCGACCTGGAGCGCGCGCGCAAGGCCGTCAATCGCCTCGCTCCGGTGGAGCCGAAGCTTTACCGCAAGGACATCGTCAAGCGGATGGGCGAGCTGATCCAGGAGGGCGACTTCGCGATCCAATTCGAGATCGGCAAGGCTTTGCCGAAGTGGAGCGAGCCTGGCGACGGGATGGAGGAGGTGGTGCTCGGCGTGCTTGAGAAACTGCCGGCGGATGGCGAGGTGGCGGAGCCACTGGTGACCTTCCTCGCGGGCCGCAAGGACATGGCCGCGGTTTCCTTGCTCGATCGCTTGTGGCTGCAGGAGCCGAACAAGTGGGAGGAGAATTACGGTGCCTTCGGCCAGCCGGTGGAAGACAAGGTGCTGTCCCGTCTTCCCCAGACGACTCCGGTCCAGCGGATGTCCGCGGTGCGCCTGCTAGGCAGGGTCGGCACGGCGAAGTCGGTGCCGGTGCTGGAAGGCGCGATGAAGGATGCGAATCCGGAGATGAAGGTGCTGATTCAGCACGCGTTGGAGTCGATCCGTGGGCGAAAGTAGGTTAAGTTCGGGCATGGAGGGAGGACCCGAGAAGAAGGAGCCGGCGTCCGGAAAGCCGGAGGATGAGACGTGCGCGATCTGCGGACGCGAGGCGGTGATGGTGGTGGATGGCGTGGGCTGGTGCGAGTCGTGTGTGCACGCGCGTGGATCGTGCTGCGGGGAGGCGGAGATGGAGGAGTGAGCCTAGGGTGGTAAGTCGTTTTTTCGGCTCCTTCTCCAGCCCCAACGGGGCGGCAAGCCCTCAGCCCCGGCCAACGGCCGGGGTTTGTGAATGGCCATGATGGCGGCCTGAAAGGTCGCGAGATTGGGCAAGGCTCGCAGGATCAATCAGCGCGTATTTTTCCGGCGAGTCCGTGTTACCAAGATGACCGTGATGCCGGTTTCATCTGCTCACGTCTCGCGTCCCTTCAGGCCGCCGTGCCCTGCGCACGAAAAACCCCGGCCGATGGCCGGGGCTGAGGACTTGCCGCGCCGTTGGCGCTTGAAGGCAAATGCTGCTCCTTACGCTTTCAATGTGCCGGAGCAGCCGCCGGGGCGTCTTTCCGCGAGAACTCCGCGGTATTGCTCAGGTACCAGATCGTCGCGCTGCTGGCGATGACAGCGAAGAGGACGATCATGGTGAGCAGCATGCCGAAACAGGATTTCATCGGGGTGGGGAAAGGATGATCAGCTTTCGGCAGGTCCGGCAAGGTCGGGTTTCAGGCCAGGCGCAGGAGGGCGGCGAAGGCTCCGTCGGTGCCATCGCGCTGGGGCAGGGCCTGGTGGGTGCCTTCCAGGGACAGCTCGGGGTGATCGGCGAGGAGGGCTTCGATGAGGCCGGTGTTTTCCTCGGCTTCGATGGAGCAGGTGGAATAGACGAGGCGGCCGCCGGGCTTGAGGCAGGGGAGGGCGTTCTCGATGATCTGGCGCTGGAGCTTGGTGAGCTCGGTGATGTCGGAGGGCTTGATGCGCCAGCGGACATCGACGCGACGGCGGAAGACGCCGGTGTTCGAGCAGGGGACGTCGAGGAGGATGGCATCGAAGGAGGCGTGCCACTTGGCCGGTGCGGGGGTGCTCCAGTCGTGGCAGTCGATCTCGGTGTCCTTGATGTGGAGACGCTCGAGGTTTTCGCGGAGGCGCGGGAGGCGCTTTTCGTTCGAGTCGGTGCAGATGAGGTCCTTGCCGCCTCTTTGAGCAGCGGCGATGAGGAAGGCCTTGCCGCCGGGGGCGGCGCAGGCATCGAGGATGCGCTCGCCGGGGCGTGGGTCTAACAGGTCGACGCAATGGCGGGTTGCGGGGTCCTGGATGTAGATGGCGCCGGAGGCGAGCAGTTGGGTCGGGATGGGGCCTTCGATTTGGAAGAAGCCATCAGGGAGGTCGGGGACGGTTGTTTCTTCGTCTTCTTCCTGGCTACGGGGCGCAGGTGGGAGATCGGCGCTGGCGGGAGCCAAGGGATTGATCCGCGCGATGGTTGGCGCGGGCTGGTTGTTGAAGAGCATCAGCTCGATCGCCTCGTCTTTCCCGTAGGCCTTCTTCCAGCGCTTCAGCAGCCAGTCCGGATGCGAGCAGGCGACGGCGGGCGGGACTTCGGAAAGATCGAGCAGCTTCTTCTTCGTCGCGGCGGCGCGGCGCATCACTGCATTGATGAGGCCACGGCTGGCGCTCTTGCCGAGTTCCACGGTTTCGAAGACGGCGGCGTGGTCGGGGAGCTCCAGGATGAGGAGTTGGCAGAGGCCGACGCGGAGGATGTCCCGCGTCTCGTCATCCAGCTTCCCCTTGCGAAGCTCGCCGATCCAGTGGTCCAGCAGCCGCAGGTTCCGCAGCACGCCGAGCACGATCGCATTCAGCAGCGCCCGGTCCGCGGAGGAGAGGTCATTCCGCGAGGCATGGCGCTCGATGAGGTTTTCGGCGTAGGCGTGGCCCTTCGTCCATGCACGGAGAATGGAGACGGCAGCGCGGCGCGGGGATTTCATGAAGAAGATTTTAGAGGCCAGAAACCAGAGACCAGAGGAAAGGCCCGGGGAAGGGGAGGGAAGGCTGGTGGGACGGAGGTTTCAAGCTTTGTGCAAGAGAAATGACGAATGACTTAAATAAGTGAATTGCGGAAGCCGCAAGGTTGCAGAACAAAGACGAATTGCGGGCCATTAGGCATGATGCGGCAATGCACGAGAGGGCTCGAGATGCTACGAGCTGATGGGAACTGACGAAACTTATTGCGTGATCTTGGTGTGAAGTTTCTTAGGACATCTCAAACAATTAAGCCTCGTTCTTGGCGATGAGCCACGGGATGCCAAACGCAAAATAATCGAACGTTCATCGGTTTGCGGGGTTCGTCGAAGCTGACCGAAAATTGAATGGCTGGCTTTGAGCGTGGGTCTACAATAACAGGCTAACAGGTAACATCATGACTATCTTTCGCCGTCCCATCCGAGATTTGGTAGTGTGGTTTGTTTTTGCCGCGGCGGCGGCTTACTCTCTTTATAAGGGGCTTCAGTTCTCTTTTGCAGCATGCTCATTGGTGTGCCTCGGAATCACATGGAAGAAGTACACGATACAGATCTTCGATTTGGTCAAAGGCCGCCTTGCTCGAATTTCGCAAGCGAAGTTTGGCGACCTTTCAATAACAGCCGATCCCGCCGATCCTGTGTTGCGGGCGCTGTCCAAAATCATCGAATCGCAGCCTTGGATGGCCTCGTTGATCGAAGGGCTCGGCTCGTCACACCTTTCATTGCTGGCGCTCGCAAATGATAACCCGGGGCATAAGGCCCACACCGGGCAAGAGGCAGTGTATCGTGACCTTCGAGCGCGAGGCATGATCAGCTCGAATGGGCCAATTGGCCAAGGCGGCGAAGTTTCGCCTACTAGTTTGGGCAAGCAAGTTCTAGAAACACTTCGTTCCCTTCGGGCTGACCTAGCTCAAATTGATCAGAATCCGGAAGAGAGCAATCAACAGTCACGCGTCTAACTTCGTCCCGAGAATAAGGATGCGGGGCGAGGGGCGTGGGTCTTCTACGACGCTTGCCTCGCAGGAGTAGTTCGGTCGCACGACAATATCGATGTGGCAATTTTCGAGAGAATGTCGTCGTCGTGCAAAAGGGAAGGGAGATGAGATGCCGTGATGACCAAGATCGTTTCCTTATACCGGAATATCTCGTTCTGTGGGTCCTGCTCGTTCTCGCCGAAACAATCTAGATTCCCTCCCACCTGTCTCGGGTCGCCGTCGCCTTCGTCCATTCGCGAGAACGGATGTCTAAGCAGAACCGCTGGAACTGTTCTGAGACTTACTCCTCCGTGATGAAGGTTTCCGGTAGCGAGATCCACCCCTTCCGTTCCATCTAGCATGAAGAGAGGAGCGTTTGTGACAATGACGGGAAGGTAATACCGCTCCAGGTATCCGAAGCTCTTTTCTGCTACTTTCCTCTTCTCTTCTGCAATGAGGCCCAAGGTGGCTCTGCACGCTTGGATGGCCGCATCGTTTAGTGCCGTGCCGCCTCGCTCTCTCTGATCGGACACCTCCACCCACATTCCAGCATCCGAGACTGGCAGAATTGTCAAAGAGTGTCCTGTATCGTTGATGCTCGCCCAACAAGAATTCAGCACAGCAGACGAGTATGGACTGTTCTTGCCGACGTAAGTGCGCCGAAAAATTCTCACCTGTTGGCGATTCTGGCGCTGGATGGCGGGAAGAAAAATGAGCTTCCGAGTTCCGAGGTAAGCCCGTTTGCATTCGATCGCCAAAGTGATTTCGACCCCTCCTATCATAGGACCTTCAAGAGAGCATCGAGCGATAATGTCTGCTCTCAACTGCTGCCCGAACACGAGAGGATACTCCTCGATAACGTCGTCTACGTATAGATGGTGCCCTGGCCTACGCCGCGGGCCAGTCATCTCCTGCAGCAGCAAGCGAATAACGGCCTGATGTAGAAATGTGCCTTCATTATTCGCAACTCGAACGATCCGGGCAACTTCGGCGTCACTGCTTCCGTTCATTCGGCTAACAAAAAGCAAAGCGGGAGTCTCCTCCAGCGCATTCGTCCAGTTGTCGTTTTGTCAAAGCACCATCAGAGCTGGTGACGGAGCAAAGAAAAAGAGGCGCGGGCTGGTGCCCGCGCCTCTTGATTGAAGTCTTGTTTCTGGACTCTGGTCTCTGGCTGCTGCCTGAGATCAGCGGCCGATGGAGATGTATTCGAGGCCGGCGGCCTTGGCGTCCTTGGGGTCGATGAGGTTGCGGCCGTCGAAGACGAGGGGGGTGCGGAGGCGCTTCTTGATCTCGTGGAGGTCGGCCTTGGCGTAGGCGGGCCATTCGGTGCCGATGACCAGGGCGTCGGCGCCGTCGAGGGTCTCATACATGTCCGTATGGTAGCTGATGCTGCCGGTGAGTTCGCCGAACTTCTGGGCGGTGCCGAGGGCTTCCGGGTCGGTGGCGGCGACGACGGCACCTTCGGAGAGCATCTTCTGGCAGAGCTTGATGGCGACGGACTCGCGGACGTCGTCGGTGTTCTGCTTGAAGGCGAGACCCCAGAGGGCGATCTTCTTCTCGCGGAAGACCCAGAGCTTCTCGCGGATCTTGGCGAGGAAGCGGTCGAGCTGGTCGAAGTTGATCTTCTCGACTTCCTTGAGCAGGCCGAAGGGCTGGCCGAGGGATTCGGAGATGTGGATGAAGGCCTTGATGTCCTTCGGGAAGCAGGAGCCGCCGTAGCCGAGGCCGGCATTCAGGAAGGAGCGGCCGATGCGCTTGTCCATGCCGATGCCTTCGGCGACCTTTTCCACGTCGGCACCGGAGGCCTCGCAGATATTCGCCACGGCATTGATGTAGGAGATCTTCAGCGCGAGGAAGGAGTTCGCGGCGTGCTTGATGAGCTCGGCAGAGTTGATGTCGGTGACGAGCACCGGAGCGACGAAGGGCTCATAGATCTTCTGCATGTAGGCGAGCGCGCGGTCGTCATTCGAGCCGATCACGACGCGGTCGGGATGCAGCAGGTCATCGACAGCGCAGCCTTCGCGAAGGAACTCTGGATTGGAGACGACGCCGAACTCGACACCGGCGGGGGCGTAGCGGCGGACGGTCTGCTCGACCTTGTCGCCGGTCTTCACGGGCACGGTGGACTTGTCGACGATGACGCGGTAGCCGAGCTCCGGGGTGAGGCACTGGGCGATCTCGCGGGCGACCTTTTCGATGAAGGAGAGGTCGACGGAGCCGTCCGGCTGGGGCGGAGTGGGGACGGCGATGAAGATCACCTCGCCACTTTTGACGCCTTCCTCGGTGGAGGTGGTGAACTTGAGGCGGCCGGCGGCCACATTCGACTTCACGAGTTCCTCAAGGCCGGGCTCATAGATGGGCACCTTGCCGGCGAGCAACGTTGCGACTTTCTCGGGGTTGTTATCGACGCAGGTAACCTCGTGGCCGACTTCGGCAAAGCACGTGCCGGAGGTAAGACCGACATAGCCGGTCCCGATAATCGTGATCTTCATGTAGATTTAGGGGGGGTGGGTGAAACGCGGGCGTGTCTAGCAGCCTCGCCGCCCTGGCGCAAGTCCCGCGATCGCGGAATTCAGGCGGTTCCGGAGATTTTCGCGGGTTTTGGGGGAGGGGGCGACGAAACGAGCGAAAGGGACGGAAGGAGGGTTTTTCCGGTGTTTTTTGCGGGTTTTCGATGATTTCGTGGCCGCTTGGGCTGCCTTTTCCGGCGTTTCGGCTCAGGCCATCTGTTTCCAGAAGAGGCGGGCGGCGATGCCCAAGCCGATCAGGGCGACGGTGGTGCGGACGGCGACGGCCGGGATCCTCTGGGCGAAATGGGCGCCGAGGAAGTAGCCGGGGATAGAGCCTGCGACCAGCCAGCCGGCGAGCCGCCAATCGACGCTGCCGCAGGCGATGAAGTAGATGACGGAGGCGACATTGCAGAGCAGGGAGAGGAGGGCCTTCAGGGCATTGACGCGGTTCAGGTCGCGCAGGCCGAGGAGGCTGAGGCCGGCCATCATCATGATGCCGATGCCGGCGCCGAAGTAGCCGCCGTAGATGGCGACGCCGGTCTGGAAGGCGAGGCCCCAGGGGCGCGGGCCGGTTGGTTCGGCGTCGTGGCCTTCGCCGCGTTTTTTCTTCAGCCAGCGCTGGATGGGGGCATTCAGGAGGAAGAGGGTGGTGGCCATCAGGAGGAGCCAGGGCACCACGGCATCGAAGTAGGAGGAGGGCAGCGCGAGCAGGAGCCAGCCGCCGGCGAGGCCGCCTAACAGGCTGACGATTCCGAGCGGGAGAATCCACGGCTTCACCTCGGCCAGCCGGTGGCGGAAGGCCCAGACGCTGCCGGGCATGCCGATGAAGAGGGCGACGGTGGAGGTGGTGTTTGCCAAGACGCCGCTGAGGCCCGCGGCCATGAGTGCGGGGAAGGTGAGCATGGTGCCGCCGCCGGCGACGGCATTCATGACCGCGGCGAGGAAGCCAGCGGCGAGGACGATCCATTCCTGGTGACCGGGCACGGGGGAAAGGGAGTCGCTTTACCCGGGAAATGGAACGTCAAAATGTGGTCTTCAAGTTGAGAGGAGGTGGAGATTTCACCGGGGCTTCATCGGGATGGCATCTTGTCGTCCGACCATGCTCTCCGATGAGGCGGCCAGCGATGACGGAGTCGGCGTGGAACAGTCTGGCGGTTCCGCCCTTGGTGATCGTGGCGGCTTTGGTGGGTTTGTTTATGGCGATGGACGGGGTGATCATCGGCTTCTTTCTGTTGGCCTTGCTTCCTCTGCCTCTCCTTGCGTTTTTTCCTCCGCTGCTTTTCGGGACGATGGGGAGATACGGTCAGACGAGGTGGCACCGGGCCTCGTTTGGCGGTGCATCCGTCCTGTCACTGGCGATCATGGTGTTCTTGGCGGTAACCGTGATCCCGTCGCTCGTTTTGAATCCGCCGCGATTTCTTCCGAAGGCGAAGGAGGGGACTCGGGTAGCGCGGCTGGAATTCCGGTTTCCGAAAGTCACCCGCGTGGTGACCGATCCTCATTTCCAACTGCGATTCTACCGGGGAGATGCGCCGGAAGTGGTCTCGCTGCCGGATGGATCGGAAGCGCTGGTATTTCGCGGTGGCGGGGCCGTTCTATCCACATGGGGTGATCAGATGAGTGTGGATGAGAGGGGCTTCAATATCGGCGGGTGGATGGGCGCGCAAACTTCCGACCCTGAAATCCGCGTTACCAAGAAAGGGGAATTTGGCGGGCCTTTATCGGAGATCCATGTCTCTGTGTCGGAGACCCGGGTCTGGGAGGAGCGAGGTGCACACAAGCGAATCCGCCGGTAAGCGCGTGGCTTCCCGGCGGATCGTGGTTGGCGGTTTACATCACTTCAGCGCGCTGAGGTCGGCGCCGTGGTTGATGTGATAGACGGAACCGCCGAGGACGATGGCGGGGACGCTGCGGACGCCGGCTTGCTCGGCTTCGGGGAGGCGGGCGGGGGATTGGCCGAGGTGGACGATTTCCACTTCGAAGCGGGCGGGGTCGAGGGAGGTGGCGAGGGATTGCTCGGCATCGATGCAGACGGGGCAGCCGGCGTGGTAGAAGGTGGCGTGTTGTTTCATGGGATGGAGATGGATGGTGTTGGAGTTGGTGGTTTGGTTTTGCGTTTGAGCGGCGGGTTGCCGTGACGTAGGAAAGCACGCGCGATGAATCGGGAAATCGGGCAGGAATCGGGAGGGTCCCCACCGGAAAGTGCCCGGGTGACAAGCCCGCCGGCGGCGCGGGAAGATGCGGCGGTGAAGCCTGCCTATCTCTCGCTGGAGGACCGGAACCGCTATCGGAGCCTGGAGGACGTGGTGGGGTGCAAGTGGAGCGTCGCAGTGCTCGCAGCGATCGCGCGCGGGGTGAAGCGGCCGGGTGAGCTGGAGCGATTCATTCCGGGGATCTCGGCGAAGGTGCTGGCGGAGCGGTTGAAGAAGCTGCTGGATTACGGACTCGCGGAGAGAACGGAGTTTCCCGGGCTGCCGGCGAGGGTGGAGTATGAGCTTTCGGAAAAGGGGCGGAAGCTGGCCGGGATCATCGAGCAACTGCGCGAGCTCGATGGGCGCTATGGAAGCGGGGAAGAGGAGGAAGTACCATGAACATCGTAGCTCTGCACTATGGTCCGGTGAGGGAAGTGGTCAGCGAGGGCAGCGGCGCCTGGTGGGACAAGGATTGGCGAACGGGCTTTTACAAGGTGCCGCATGAGGTGCCGCAGTGGCTGGGCTATCAGGGCTTCCGCGGGGATGAGCAGGCGGACATGAGATACCACGGCGGGGTGGACAAGGCGGTGTGCGTGTATCCGTCCGAGCACTATGAGTTCTGGAATGGGGTGCCGGATTTGGAGGGACTGCCGACGGGGGCCTTTGGCGAGAATCTAACAACGCGTGGGTTGATCGAGGATGAGGTGTGCGTGGGGGATGTGTTTGAGATCGGCAGCGCGATCGTGCAGGTGTCGCAGCCGCGGCAGCCGTGTTGGAAACTGGCGCGCAGGTGGCATGTGAAGGACTTGGCGGCGCAGGTGGAGCGGAATGGGCGGACGGGGTTTTATTTCCGCGTGCTGTGGCATGGGGAGGTCTCGGCGGGGGATGAGTTTCATCTGCGCGAGCGGCCGTTTGCCGAATGGACGCTGGGGCGTTGCAACCGGATCATGCACCAGCGGGAGGGTGGGGCTGAGGCGGATCGGGGGCTGGCGCTGTGCCCGGCGCTATCGGGGAGCTGGAAGGATGGGCTGTGGAGCCGGGGGCGTGGGCGGGAGAGTGATCCTGCGGCGCGGCGGGATCAGCCGAAGTGAGAGGATCGAGCTGTTAGGGCATGATGCGGTCTTCCGAGACGGCTACCCATGCGCCATCGACCTTTGACTCGATCTTCAGCGTGAGGCCTTCCGGCGCAATCACTCCGTCGGGATAGACTTGAAGGCGGAATGAAGCCTCGCCTTCCTTGCTGGTGACATCGCCTGCGCCATCGGAGTTCCGGTCGGCGTATAGGACATCACTGGTGCCGGTGAGTGAGCCATCGCCGCGAACGTCGACGAAGACCGGTTGATCCTCTTCATCATACATCTCGACGCGAGCAGGAGCGGAGGCGGTGATGCGGAAGTCGGCGGGGGCATCCGAGCTATCCGCGCGCACGAAGTGGTGATGAATGGGGACGCTGTAGAAGGGATTCCCCCGATACTCGCCTGCTTCGACCACGGCGGAGGAAACGCCTGCTTCCGCGTCGTCGATTTTCAGTTCGGAGATCTGGTCCTTTTGACCCGGAGCGCTCCAGACGGTGGACAGCGTTCCCTTGCCGATCGCCCCTGCTGCCGCGGCCAAGCGGATGACCGCGAAGCTACCGGGCTCGATGCGGACCTTCATGAGGCGATCGACTCCCGCGGTGCCGAGAGTCACGCGCGCTTCACCTGATGTTACGTCCCACGTGGCGTCGGCGGGGATGCCGTCGAAGGCGAGCGTGCCTTCCACTGGGATGGTATTCGGATTCGACAAGGTCAGGCGTCCTCGCAAGGGACGACCCACGACGGGAATCACCAGTGAGCGGAGCGGCTGGAGATCCACGGTGCCTTTCTTGTCCGCGGGCTTCTTGGCGATGGCATCGCCTTGCGAACGGGAAGCGAGCAGGGATTTCACCGAGCTACGAATGCGCGCGGGGATTCGCTTTTCATTTTCGGAAAGCCGGGTTGCTTCGGCCGCGGCGGCATCGGAGCTGGAGCGATCACCGCATTTTGCCAGCAGGCAGGAGAGCCGTGCCTGCTCGGCGGGCAGCAGGGCGAAGAGGTCAAAGCTTCGCATCAAGCGGATCGACTCACGGCGCATCGCGAGCGCTTCATCCAAGCGCCCGGAGGCTTCCAGGAATTCGGCATAGAGGGAATAGACCTGGGCCTCGCTGATCTTCTTTCCAGCTGCCCGGTGGTAGGCGAGCAGCAGCTTCAGATCTTCTTCCACGCCGTCCAAGGTGCCTGCAGCGAGACGGAGAACACAGCGCTCTTGGCGAGCGGGCTCGCAGCCATCGGCGACCAGTTCATCCAGCATCCGAGAGCCTTCCGCCTTATTCCCAGATGCCAGCAGGCAGCGGGCGTGGATCAAGGTGGCTCGTTGCCACGTGGGTTTGGTGAGAAAGCCATTCGACTTTGCTTTCTGCGCAAGCTCCGCTGCCTCATTGACCAAAGAGGGATCGAATTCGCCGAGATCAAGACTGCAGGCAATGCGATCGAGCTTGGCCTGCAACTTGCCGCGGCCCTGGTAGGAGTCTGGCCAAGAGGTATCGATGACCCGCTGATACTCGTCCCTCGCCGCTTCTGTTAGTCCAAGGAGAAGAAGGTTGTCGGCGTTGTCACCGACAGCCTCGTACCAAATGTTAGAGACTTCGCCAATCGGCTTCTTGTCCTTACTGGCTTCGGTGACCGCTTCTGACCAGATCTGTGCCCAGACCCGCCATTCCATGGCCTCCTGCCAATGGCCTGCCTGTTCCCGGTCGCCGGCGAGCGAGAGAAAGGCGGAAGCATTCATGCGATCGAAGTTCTCCTCCATCGAGAATTCACCCGTGCGACGGATCGTCGGAGTGCCAAAGGGTGGTCCCTTCGGGACTTCCCGGCGGCGGATCTCAGGAAGCGCGGCGAGGCCCGGGCCGAGATCCGGGTAGGTCCTCGGGTCCAGCTCGAAGCCGCTCCGCCAGAGATTCTCTTCCTGCCAGGCACGGATTTCCTTGGCTCGGCCGAAGCGACGGACGACAGCCAAGCCTCCCAAGGCATTTGAAGTGACGCTGCGTGCGAGTTCCCGGTCGCCACGAGCGAGGGCTGCGCGGAATAGCCAGTCCCACACGTCCGCGGCCCACTCCGGATCCTCGCGGCCGGTGCGGGTCTGGGCCTCGCGCCAAACTTCATTGAAATAGGGACGGAACACTCCGCCCTCCTTCTCAAATGCGGGCGTAATCTCATCCAGTGCCCGCAGGCCTGCCTCTCGTCCGCCTTTCCGGTAGGCTTCCACGACCTTGGCCACCTGGGGCTTGGGGTCGAGCCGCGGGGCATCCTTTGGCAATGACTTCTTCTCCGGGTCGGGCTTGCCGGTAGGGATGCTGCCGAATTCGGCGATGCCGCGGTCCGACTTCACGGTCATCGCCAGGGCCAGCTTCGGGATCTGAGGCTGCTGATAGCAGAAACAGACGAGGTATTCCTTGCCGGGTTCCAAGTCATCCTTCGGGAAGCTCTGCACCAGGAATTCCCGTGCATGCGGGAAGCGCTCATTCACCGACTTGAATGCCCGCGCGGGCTTCTTGAGATACGTGAGTTGGAAGTCCGCGTCACCTTCCACCGGCACGATCGACCAGCGGAAGCGGCCCACCTTCTCGTTGTCCTGTTCCGGGTGCAGGAACATCCACAGCACGGACTGATCGAGCCATTCCGGAGTAGTGAACCGGAAGCCATGATAATACCAGCCATCGATCTCCACGGACTTGGCCGGGGTCAGCAGATGGACGCGGGCAAATCCGTTTTCGTCCTTCCCGAACTCGATTTTCGGAAATTGCGCCGCGGACGAGCGCAGCTTTTCCACTGCTGCCAATTCGCAGCGGGCTACGAAGGGGAAAAGGCAGAGAAGGAATGCGACGATCTTTATCCTCATCATGACCGGAGTCTTCCGGGCTGTTATTAGGATTGCAAGCATGCCGCAGTGGGATGGAAGCCCTCCGGCGGGAACTGCGTGTCGCGGTGGTGGAGGGAGATGTGCCGTTGAAGGTTGAGCCGGGAAGTGCGCACGATGTGCAGCTTCAGGATCCGGGTGGCCGGGAATGGGAGGTTGCACGACGGGCACCGCTCCGCACCCGATGCTGTCGCTCGATTATTTCAGTGTGGCTGGGACTGCGGAAATTCGGAGATGACCGCCGGATCAGCACGGGCCAAGCCGATCTGGGGGCGTATCGGGCGCTGGGGGCGCCGGGATTTGAGGAAAAGGGTCGTTTCGCCAAGGAAGTGCTCGGGATCAAGGATTGGAGCGAGGTGCGGCACCGCGGGCCGGTGACGGGGGAGTGAGGAGGGCGGAATCGGTGCGAATCGGGCATTGAAAAAGCCGTTTTCCCGGCCAATCTCCCCGCCCCATGTCCGAACGGAAGACTCTCGAAGAACGCGCCCAAATGACGGATCTGGAGCGCCTGCGCCACTCCTGCGCCCACGTGATGGCGACTGCCATCCTGCGCATTTGGCCGGACGCCCAGTTCGCCTACGGGCCGCCGATCGAGAGTGGATTCTACTACGACTTCGAGATGAAGCACCGGATCACGCCGGATGATTTCGAGAAGATCGAGGCGGAGATGAAGAAGATCTCGAAGGAGAACCAGAAGTTCGAGCGCCGGGTGCTGACGCGCGACGAAGCTAAGGCGATGGCCGAGAGCGGTCGCCTCGGCGGTCTTTCCGAGCGTCCGGGCAATGCGAGTCGTTTCAAGCTGGACCTGATCGACAAGATTCCGGAGGGCGAGGAGATCTCCTGCTTCCAGAATGGTGAGTTCATCGACCTCTGCGCGGGGCCCCATGTGGGCTACTCGGGCAAGTGCAAGAACGTGAAGCTGATGTCGGTGTCGTCGTCCTTCTACCTGGGCGATGAGTCGAAGGGTCAGCTGCAGCGGCTTTATGGAACGGCTTTTGAATCGAAGGAATTGTTAGAAGAGCACCTGGTGCGCTTGGAGGAGGCGAAGAAGCGCGATCACCGCCGCCTTGGCCGTGAGCTGCATCTTTTCCACATCGATGAAGCGGTCGGGCAGGGCCTGATCCTGTGGAAGCCGAAGGGTGCGCTGGTGCGTCGTGCGTTGCAGGATTTCATCACGGCGGAGCTGGACAAGCAGGGCTACTCGCAGGTCTTCACGCCGCACATCGGCAAGCTGGACCTTTACCGCACGTCGGGGCACTTCCCCTACTATCAGGAGAGCCAGTATCCGGCGATTCCCGAGCGTGATGTGCTCGAGAAGCTGGCGGATGAGGACACGACCTGCGCGCAGCTGATCAATGGTCTCAGCGATGGCACCTACGAGGGCTACATGCTGAAGCCGATGAATTGCCCGCACCACATCAAGATCTTCGCGAGCGAGCACCGCTCGTATCGTGATCTGCCGGTGCGCTTGGCGGAATTCGGCACGGTGTATCGCTGGGAGCAATCCGGCGAGCTCGGCGGGATGACGCGCGTGCGCGGCTTCACGCAGGATGATGCGCACCTTTTCTGCACGCCGGATCAGATCGCGAAGGAGCTGATCGGCTGCCTGAGCCTGGTGAAGACGGTGCTGACGACGCTCGGCATGACGGATTACCGCGTGCGCGTCGGCTTGCGTGATCCGGATGACAGCAAGTTCACGGGTGATCCTGCGAAGTGGGATCTGGCGGAGGCGGCTTGTCGTGAGGCGGCGGCGACGCTTGATGTGCCCTATACCGAGGAAGCGGGTGAGGCGGCGTTCTACGGGCCGAAGATCGACTTCGTGGTGAAGGACGTGATCGGCCGCGATTGGCAACTGGGCACGGTGCAGGTGGACTACGTGCTGCCGGAGCGCTTCAAGCTCGAGTATGTGGGTGCGGATAACACGACGCACCGGCCGGTGATGATTCACCGCGCGCCGTTCGGCTCGCTGGAGCGTTTCACGGGTCTGCTGATCGAGCACTTCGAGGGCAAGTTCCCGACGTGGCTCGCACCGGAGCAGGTGCGGGTGCTGCCGATTTCCGACAAGTTCCTGGAGGCTGCCGAGGCACTGACGACGCAGCTGGCTGAGGCTGGCGTGCGGGTGTCGCTGGATAGCTCGTCCGACAAGGTGGGTGCGAAGATCCGCAATACGCGGCTGGATCGCGTGCCTTACATGCTGGTGCTGGGTGCGAAGGAAATTGAGGAGGGCACCGTGTCCGTGCGGCATCGCGACAAGGATGACCTTGGGGCGAAGCCGGTGGGCGAGTTCATCGCGGAGATCGTGGCGGAGATCAAGGAGCGGAGGCTCTGAGGATCGTCGCCTGTGTTTTCTATCAGGGCTCCTCTGGAGGTCCCAGCTTGGGATCCAGAGGAGTCTGGTGGTTGTCGGCAAGGAGCGCGACCAGGTAGGCGAGATTGGTGGCGGTGAAGGCGCCTTTGTTCGCCGCAGCATGGATGCGCGTGGCCACGCCGGTGCGGTAGCCATCGAGGTCGATGCTGTAGGGCTCTTCCGCGATCATGACGAGGCGCGCGCGTGCATAGCTGGCGGCCTGTTGAGCGGAGAAATCGAGTTTCCTGGCACCGGGTAGGACTCCATCTGCCGAGGTGGTGGCGATGATGTGCTCGACGTAGGCATCGATCCGCTCGCGAGTGGAGTAGAAGCGCTGACCGAAGCCGCTCACCAGCCCTTCTATGGTGAAGTAAAGGAGATCGCGAAGGACTAGCCGGGAGGTGACGCGTTCGGGGAAGTGCTGGTCATTGTAGGTAGCCAGTTCGTGGGCGTATTTGGCGTAGAAGGTGTCGATCATGGTGGCATCCCCGCCAGGCATGCCGGAGAGGGAAACATTGTCCCGGCGGCCGATGAGGTGGAAGAGATCGGAGGGCGCATGGGCCAGGCATTCCTCCAGCGTGGGTGAATGATCGAGAAGGTAGTCTTTCCAGAGGCTGGCTGCGGCTTCGGGTGCTTTCTCGTCGTGGGGTGCGGCGGCTGGCGGATCGATCCGGTAGCTTTGGGCAAAGGCGATGAGGGCGTAGCAGGTGTTCTCTTTCGAGACTGCGGTTGATGGTTGCTCGGTGTAGCGGCGAAGTTTCGCGGCGAGCTGGCCGCGGAAGAGATCAAGTTCCGGAGCGGGAACCGTGCTGCCGGCGAGGATCAGGCGGGCGCGGATGTAGCCCGCGGTGTCGTCGATGGAGAAGCCGAGAAAGGAAGCCCAATTGAGCCCGCCACCCGAGAAGCTCCGCTCGATAAAGGCCTTTCGCTCGGCGTCGCTGAGGCTCGACTTTGCCCGTGGAGCGCGGGCGAAAGCGGCGGCGATGAAATCGTGGAGTTCGCGGAAGGCAGGCCGCTGGGCGGTGGCCTGCGGGTCCCGGCGATCGGCGGCGGTGGCCAAGGTGCGGGTGTAGGTGGTGAGGAACTTGGCGCGCGTGGCGGCGTCCTTCTTCGGGTCGTTGTACAAGGTCAGGTTCATCTGCTCGCCCATGCGGCCGAACAGTTCCCAGGGCTTTTCCGAGATGCAGTTTTTGGGGTCGAGCGGAGTGGGGGCGGTGGCAAGGTAGTCGTCCCAGGATCTGGCGGGTGGAGTAGCCGGGGGTGGCTCGGCGAGGCCTCCTCCGATCAGGATCGGCGCGAGGAGGAGGCTGAGGGAAAGGAGGGAAATCCTTGGGAGAGGAGGCATGGCGACGGTTACTTTACGGGAGATGTCTGTCCGTTTTCCCATCCATCCCCGGGCTCCTCGAGTGGATTCGCCCGCAAAATCCCGCTTGCCGCTTGGTGCGACTGGGCTTATACACTCGGCTCAGTCGCCCGCGAGGCTCCGGTGTTTTGGCACCGGCCGACGCGTCCCACGCGACTACAGGCCGCTTCAGGCCACATGATGTTTTCTTTGGAACGCCACGAAATGAGAAATTTGCCACCCGTTCATCGTGAACGGGGCGGCTTATTTGGTCCCGTATGATCGATTCGGATCACGGCCAGCGTTCCCTAAAGCTCTTCGCAGGTGAAGGTGCGGTCTCTCCGTGCCAGCCCGCGTCGCATTGAACCCCACGGAGGATACAGCCATCGCCAAGCCATCAAAAGGTAACTTCAAGGGTCGTCAGCAGCGCGACATGACGCGCATCAACGACCGGATCCGCGCGCCCAAGGTGCGTGTCGTACTGTTCAACGGTGACCAGATGGGGGTGATGAGCTCCCGGGAAGCGCTCGAGAAAGCGAAAATGATCGGGCTCGACCTGGTCGAGATCGCCCCGAACGCGGATCCGCCGGTCTGCCGCATTGTCGACTACGGCAAATACAAGTACGAGCAGTCGAAGCTGAAGAAGGTGAAGTCGAAGAGCTCGACCCGCATGAAGGAAGTGAAATTCCGCGTGGGTACCGGCACACACGACTACAACATCAAGATGGGCCGTGCCGAGACCTTCCTCGATACCGGGCACAAGGTGCGCATGGTGCTGCAATTCCGCGGTCGCGAAAACGCTCACAAGGAGCTCGGCTTCGTGATGATGAAGCGCATCATCGAGGACCTGAAGCAGATCGCCCACGTCGACCAGGAGCCGCGCCTGAATGGCCGTGCCGTCGGCATGACGCTCTCGCCGCTGCCCGCGCACCAGCGCAAGCGGAGGTTCCATCTCTATCACGGCGAGCTGATGGAGGAAGACGACTTCGAGGAAGACGAAGGTCTCCACGAAGACGAGCAGCCCGAAGGCCTGACCGAAGCGGAATCCAAGGCGCAAGACGCCAAGGAGGAAGCGAAGGAAGAAGCCGCGGCCGAAAAGGACTGAGGCCCAGCCCGGTGGTAAAGCTCTGGCTGTTCGACATCGACGGCACCCTGGTAGATACCGGTGGTGCCGGGATGCGGGCCTTGCAGGAAGCTGCCGAGGAATGCTTCGGCGGCAGCGGGCCCGAGCTGGATCTCGCCGGCAGCACCGATCTCGGTGTGCTGGCGGGGATCCTGGCTCACTTTGACCGGGCTCATGGCCCGGAGGAGGAGGCTGCGTTTTTTGCCTGCTACCTGCGGCACTTGGAAAAGAACCTCGCGGGTGGAGGCTATGCCGGCCGGGTGTTGCCGGGTGCGGCGGAGTTATTGGAGAGCTTGTCGCGCTTGCCGGAGGTGACGGTGGGTCTTCTAACGGGGAACATCGCGGGTGGTGCGGCGGCGAAGATGCGGCACTACGGGTTGGATGCGCATTTCGCCTTCGGGGCGTATGGGTGTGACCATGCGGACCGGAATTTGCTCGGGCCGGTGGCGCTAGCGCGTGCGGCGGCTCATGCGGGGCGTGATTTCACGGCCGCGGAGACGCTGGTGATCGGGGATACGCCGAAGGATGTGGCTTGTGCGAAGGCGATGGGGGCGCGGTGCCTTGCCGTGGCGACGGGGAAGTTCAACGCGGAGCAGCTGCGGGAATGCGGGGCTGATGTGGTGGTGGAGCGGCTGGATGATCCAGTGGTGCTGGGGATGTTTGCGGGTGTTTGAGGGCAAACGCCGCGAGCCGTGTTTGCATGTTTTTCGGGCCCGCGGCGCAGCGGTGGAATAGCCAAGAGGAAAGGCGAGTCCATAAGGAGTGTGGACGTTTCGTCCACACCGTGTCGACGGAACGTCGACACCCCTTAATACGGAGCTGCGCTTCGCTTGCGCCTTAGCTATTTCAGGCTGTTGTCTAACGGCTCTGCAGCATCATCCACGCGAGGAGAGAGGGATCGGCGTAGGCGGGATTCCAGGATTCGTGGCCTTCTTCGGGGTAGTAGGTGGAGCGGAATTTCTTGCCGCCGGCCTTGAGGATGGCGTCTTCCATTTCGCGGGTTTTTTCGACGGGGACGGCGGGGTCCTTTTCGCCGTGGAAGGCCCAGATGGGGATTTCCTTGAGGTCCTTCGCGGCGGCTGGGTCGCCTGCGCCGCAGATCGGCACGCCGCTGGCGTAGAGCTTGGGCTCCTTGGCGAGGCAGGCCCAAGTGCCGTAGCCGCCCATGCTGATGCCGGTGAGGTGGACGCGCTTCGGGTCCACCCGGAGGGTTTTCATGAGATGGTGGGTGAGGGCGAGGACTTCATCGGGATTCCACCAGCGGCCGTCCGGGCACTGCGGTGCGGCGAGGATGAAGGGCAGGCCGTGGTTGTTCATCGCGAACTTCGGCGGGCCGTGTTTCTTGATCTTTTCGAGATCGGTGCCGCGCTCGCCGGAGCCGTGGAGGAAGATGACGAGTGGCAGGGGATCCTTGGTGTCGGCGTAGCCCTCGGGGAGGAACTGGAGGTAGGGGATGTTTTCGCCCTTTTTCCATTCGAGGGTTTCCTTGGATTCGGTGGGGGCCGCGAAGGCGGCGAACGGCAGCAGGAGTAGGAACGCGAGGAATCGCATGGATACACTCCAGTCAGAGCCGGCCGAAAAGCCAAGGGGGAATGATGCCCGTCCGGGGGCTTGCCGCGGTCGCCTCGACCGGCCTAGCTAACGCGCATGGAAATCATTCGTGCAGGGGTTGCCGGGACTGGGTCGATGGGGCGCAACCACGCCCGCGTTTACAGCCTGATCCCGGGTGCGAAGCTCTGCGCGATCTATGATGCCGATCCGGAGCGCGCGAAGGCGGTGGCGGATGAATTTGGGGCGGAGCCGGTTTCCTCGCTGGAGGAGCTCGCCGAGCGGGCGGAGGCGATCAGCGTGGCGGTGCCGACGATTGCGCACCGGGAGGTCGGATGCCGTTTGATGGAGCTGGGTGCGCATGTGCTGATGGAGAAGCCGATTGCGCCGTCTGTGGAGGATGCCACGGCGCTTGTTGAGACTTCGAAGCGGACGGGGCGGATCCTTCAGGTGGGGCACATCGAGCGCTTCAATCCGGTGCTGCGGCAACTGGAGCAGCGGCTGACGAATCCGGTTTTCATCGAAGCGCACCGGCTTTCGCCGTTCCCGAATCGGAGCATCGATATCGGGGTGGTGCTGGATCTGATGATCCATGACATCGAGGTGATCCTGCACCTGGTGCGTTCGCCGGTGGCGAGCATCGATGCGGTGGGCGTGCCGGTGTTGATGAAGTCCGAGGATATTGCGAACGCGCGCATTCGTTTCGAGAATGGCTGCGTGGCGAATGTGACGGCGAGCCGGATCAGCCCGGAGAAGATGCGGAAGATCCGGGTATTCCAATCCGACTGCTATCTCTCACTGGATTACCAGGAGCAAGCGGGGCAGATCCATTGGAAGGAAGGGATGGGCATCCAGCGCGCGGAGGTGGAAGTGGAGAAGGATGAGCCGCTGAAGCTGGAACTGGCGGCGTTCATCGCGAGCGTGGCGCATGGGCATGATCCGGCGGTGACGGGGCAGCAGGGGACTGCGGCGCTGGAGCTGGCGCTGGAGATCACGCGGTTGATTCACGCGTGATGTAAGGAGGTAAGGGGCGTGGACATCCTGTCCACGCCGTGTCGACAGAATGTCGACACTCCTTATTCCCGCACTCGCTCGACGTTTGCGCCGAGGGCCTGGAGCTTTTCGTCGATGTGCTCGTAGCCGCGGTCGATGTGATAGAGGCGGCGGATCTCGGTGGAACCTTTCGCTGTTAGGGCGGCGAGGACGAGGGCGGCGGAGGCGCGGAGGTCGCTGGCCATGACGGGGGCGGCGCTGAGTTGCTCGACGCCCTTGATGACGGCCTTGCCATCTGCGACTTGGATATCGGCGCCCATGCGCTTCAGCTCGGCGCAGTGCATGAAGCGCTGCGGGAAGATGGTGTCGACGACGATGCTGGTGCCGGGTGTGGTGGCGAAGAGCGCGGTCATCTGCGCCTGCATGTCGGTGGGGTAACCGGGGTAAGGCTCGGTGACGATTTCCGCGGGCATCGGATTGTCGCCGCGGAGCACGGTGCAGGCGTCGCCGACGTCATTGAAGTGAACCTGGTGGCCTGCCTTGCGGAGCGTGGCGGTGATGGCGGTGAGGTGCTCGTGGCGGATGCGGCGCAGGGTGACGCCTTCGCCGGCGAGGGCGGCGGCGGCCATGAAGGTGCCGGCTTCGATGCGGTCCGGGATGACGTTGTGAACGCAGCCCTTCAGCTTCGACACGCCTTCGATCGTGATGACCGGGGTGCCCGCGCCGCGGATCTTGGCGCCCATGGCGTTGAGGAAATCGGCGAGGTCGACGACCTCGGGTTCGCAGGCGGCGGAGGTGATGGTGGTGATGCCTTCCGCGAGGGTGGCGGCCATCATCACGTTGTCGGTGCCGAGCACGGTCGGTCCCATCGGGCCGCAGAGGTCGATGGTCGCGCCCTTGAGGCCATCGGGGGCGGAGAGGACGACGTTGCCGCCTTCGATTTCCGCCTTCGCGCCGAGAGCTTCGAGGCCGCGGACGTGCAGGTCGACCGGGCGGTCGCCGATGACGCAGCCGCCGGGCAGGGCGACGACGCAGCGGCGCTTCCGCGCGAGGAGCGGACCCATCACGCAGACGGAGGCGCGCATGCGGCGCACGATCTCGTAGTCGGCGGTGTCGGAAATATCGGCGGCGGTGACGCGCACGGTGCCGGAGAAGCGCTCCACGTCCGCACCGAGGGCGGTGAGGATCTGCACCATGTAATTCGTGTCCGAGACATCGGGCACGCGGCGGATCACGCAGTCCTCATCGGTCAGCAGGGTGGCGGCGAGAATCGGGAGCGAGGCGTTTTTCGATCCGGAAATCGTGATGGCCCCGTGGATCGGGGTGCCGCCGTGAACGATGAGCTTGTCCATTGATGAAGTTTGCTAGTTTGCAGCATTGCCCTACGGGCTACGCATATTTGCCGCTTTGCGGATGAGAGGGTCGCTATCGCTCCTGCCGCGTTCAGTTTTCAGGAGCTGAAAATCGCGCGACCGGGAAGCGGGGGATGCCGGAAAGGTCCTTGAGAGTCAAGACGTCGGTCAGAGATGCCGCACGGAGAAGGGATTCGACTTCGGTGGATTGGTGGGTGCCGATTTCGAGGGCGAGCCAGCCGCCGGGATTGAGGCGTTTTGCAGCTTCGGGGATGAAGCGGCGAATGAGGTCCAGCCCGTCTTGGCCGCTAAAGAGGGCGAGGTCGGGATCGTAGGCGAGTTCCTTGGCCAAGGTGGGGCGGTCGGTTTCCGGGACGTAGGGGAGATTGGCGACGATGAGGTCGAAGGTCTGGCTGCCGAGGGCGGAGAAGAGGTCGCTTTCGGCGAAGGTGACGTTGGTGATTTCCAGTTCGGCGGCGTTTTCGCGGGCGAGGGAAAGGGCGTCGGGTGAGACGTCGGCGAGCGTTGCGTGGGAGTTCGGGAAATCCCCGGCGAGGGTGAGGCCGAGGACGCCGGTGCCGCAGCCCATGTCAAGGATGCGCGGGCTGTCGGGGAGCTTGGCGTTTTTGATGAGCCACTCGGCGAGTTCCTCGGTCTCGGGGCGGGGGATGAGGGCGCGGGCGTCGGTTTTAAAATCGCGGCGGTGGAAGGTGACGTAGCCGATCAAGTGCTGGATGGGGACGCCTTCGCCGCGCTTTTTCAGGAGTTCGCGGAGCGGGGCGAGATCGGTTTCTTCCAGCGGCTGATCAAAGCGCAGGTAGAGGTCCATGCGCGTGCAGGAAAGCTGGTGGGAGATCAGCATCTGCATGTTCCTGCGCGCGTCCTCGATGCCCTTTTTCGTGAGATAGGCGGTGCCCTTGTCGAGGGTCTCGAGGACGGTGGTCATGCGCGGGGGTAGACAGAAGACCTGCAGGCACAAGACGCAAGACTTGAGCGATGAAAGATCGGTGAATCGGGCGGGGCGGGAAGTGGATCGCCTGAGTGGAGCTCGGAAGATGCGCTATGGTGCCGGAATGGTGTTGGAGCGGCCCCCTATGATCCGAACTCGACGGCGGCTTGGTCGAGTTCCAGTTGGTAGTGCGGATTGGCCGCGATGAGCTTGGCGGTGGCGGGGAAGGCGGGATTGCCGGATTCTTTGCCGAGGTGTCCGCCAACGGCATAGATCACCGCGGGGTGTTCCTTGGCCAGAGCGGTGGCGAAGGCTTCGTCGCCGAGACGGGCGCGGAGAGCGACCATGTTGAGGGCGATGGTTTCGAGGTCTTCACCGCCGAGCATCTTGACGCGCGAGCGGGAGTAGGCGGCGAAGAAGATGTGGTGGATCTCCGCAGCATCCGGGATGCCGTCGCCATGCATGTAAGTCTGGCCGTGGAGGCTCGGGTGGTCCTCGACTTCAGGAAAAGGTGTGGGCAGGGAGGAGTTGGAAGAGGACGCGCAGCTTGTGATGAACGCGGCCGCCAGGATGAGCGCTGTGATGCGGCTCTTCATGCCAGCGATTTCACGAAGTCCGTGAAGAACGCAGCGCCTTCCTCAAGAGCGGCGATGTCGATGAACTCGTCGCAGGTGTGTGCCTGGTCAATGGAGCCGGGGCCCATGCAGACGGAGGCGAGGCCGACTTCGGCCAGGTGGGCGGCATCGGAGAACCATGGCGCGCCGACTGGTTTGGAGGCGGCTCGTGCTTTCTGAATGCGGGCGATCCATGGATGCCCGGCGGGAGTTTCCATGGGGTGGTTTTCCTTCGGCTTCACGATCTCCAGCGGGAGGGCGAGACGGGCGATGGTCTTTTCGAGCAATGCGAGCGCGCCGCCGGCATCGCGCAGGGCGGGCGTGATGCGGATGTCGATCTCGGCTTCGGCGAGGTCGGGCACGATGTTCGGGCGCGAGCCGGCGCGGAGGACTCCGACATTGATGGTTGAGCGGCCGAGGACGGGGTGGGTGTAGGTGGCGAGCTCGGCGGAGAGTTCGCGCTCAAGGATGTCGAGGGCGCGGGCGAGTTTCATGGCGGCATTGTCGCCGCGCTCGGGTTGGGAGGAATGGGCGGCCTTGCCGGTGGCTTTTAGCGTGGCCCAGAGCGAGCCCTTCGTGGTGTGAACGATATCGAGCGACGTTGGCTCGCCGACGATGGCGAAGGAGTAGTCGTGCGCGTGGTGCTTTGCGAAATCCTTGGAGCCCCATTGGCCGGATTCCTCGCCCATGAAGGCGACGAAATCGACGGCGACGGGCAGCTTGCCGAGGATGGAGAGATTTTCCTTCAGGCCCCAGAGCATGGCGGCCATCGGGCCCTTGGTGTCGGAGGTGCCGCGGCCCCACATCCGGCCGTCACGGATTTCGCCGCCGAAGGGGTCGATGGTCATGGCACCGACGCCGACGGTGTCGAGGTGCGGGCCGAGGAGGATGCGCGGCCGGCCATCGCGCGGAGCGAAGCGGGCGATCAAGTTCGGGCGGCCGGGCTTGATTTCCTCCAGCGCGACATCCGCGCCGAGATCGGTGAGCCAGGCCTTGAGGAAATCGGCCAAGGCGGCTTCGCCGGTATTGGCGTTGTCGGTGCCGGGCGGATTGTCCGGATTGACCGAGGGAATGCGGACGAGCTGCTGGAGAAGTTCGACGGGGCCGGTCACGGGGGGATTGGAGGGCAACGGGCGGCGGACGTCCAACATGGAACGTGGGGAGGCCGGGGAATCAGCCTTGGGCGATGTTTTTCGCGCTCGCGGGGCTGCGGGCCAGGTCATTTGGGCAAAGTAGCCGGTTTTCGGTCCACGTTCGACCCGGGAGCGGTTCCTTCGCCCCACCCCTTTACAAATACCGGCCCCTCTGGCATGGGTCCGCGCTCATGTCCGAATTGCCGAAAGCCTATGAACCCCAAGAGGTGGAAGCCAAGTGGTACGCCGCTTGGCTCGAAGGGAAGTGCTTTGAAGCCGATCCGACCTCGGAAAAAGAGGCGTACTCGATCGTCATCCCGCCTCCGAATGTCACCGGCATCCTGCATCTCGGCCACGTCCTGAATAACACCATCCAGGACATCCTCGCCCGCCGCGCCCGCCAGAAGGGGAAGGAAGTGCTGTGGCTGCCCGGCACCGACCACGCCGGCATTGCGACGCAGGCGAAGGTGGAGCGCGAGCTGCGTGAGAAGGAAGGCAAGACGCGCCGCGATCTGGGGCGCGATGAGTTCCTCAAGCGCGTGTGGGATTTCAAGGAGAAGCACGGCAACATCATCATCAGCCAGCTCAAGCGCCTCGGCTGCTCCTGCGATTGGAGCCGCGAGCGCTTCACCATGGATGAGTCCTACACGAAGTGGGTGAGCCATGTGTTCGTGGAGCTGTTCAAGGAAGGCCTGATCTATCGCGGCAAGCGCATCGTGAACTGGTGCCCGGTGTCCCTCACCGCGCTGTCCGATGAAGAGGTGATCATGAAGGAGCAGAACTCGAAGCTCTTCTTCATGAAGTATGAGCTCACGGATGCTCCCGGCGAGTTCCTCGAAATTTCCACCACGCGTCCGGAGACTCTCATGGGCGACGTGGCCGTGGCGGTGAACCCGAAGGACCCGCGCTTCGCGAAGTATGTGGGCCGCACGGTGAACCGTCCATTCCCGCACGCCGCGATCCCGGTGATCGCGGACGATCACGTGGACATCGAGTTCGGCACCGGCGCGCTGAAGATCACGCCGGCGCACGACAAGGCCGACTTCGAAATCGGCATCCGCCACAATCTTGAGATCATCGACGTGCTCACACCGGATGGTCATGTGAATTGCCCGGAGGTGCCGGAGATCCACGGACTCGAGCGTTTCGCGGGCCGCCGGAAGGCCGCCGCGAAGCTGGAGGAGATGGGCCTGCTCATCAAGGTGGAGGAGTACAAGAACAACGTGGGCTACTCCGAGCGCGCCGACGTGCCGATCGAGCCGCGCATTTCGATGCAGTGGTTCCTCAAGTATCCCTGCGTCAAGGAAGCCGCCGATGCGGTGGCGACCGGTGAGATCCAATTCCGCCCCGAGCGCTGGGCGAAGACCTATGCGCACTGGATGGAAAACCTGCAGGACTGGTGCATCAGCCGCCAGCTCTGGTGGGGTCACCAGATTCCCGTGTGGTATCGCAAGGAGAAGCTCGATGAACTGAAGGGCGCTGAGTCGCTCGACATGTCGAACTTCACCAGCGGCGACATCCATGTGGGCACCGACGCACCTGCCGATGAAGGCAACTGGGTGCGCGATGAAGACGTGATGGACACGTGGTTCAGCTCATGGCTGTGGCCTTTCGCGACCATGGCGAACGTGGGCGAGGAAACGCCGACGCTGAAGAAATTCTACCCGACCACCGACCTGGTGACCGGCCCGGACATCATCTTCTTCTGGGTGGCGCGCATGATCATGGCGGGCTTCCGCTTTGAGGGTGAGCTGCCGTTCAAGAACGTGTTCTTCACCTCGCTGATCCGCGACATGAAGGGCCGCAAGCTTTCGAAGTCGCTCGGCAACTCGCCGGACCCGATCGAGCTGATGGACAAGTATGGCTCGGATGGCCTGCGCTTCGGACTCATGCGCATCGCGCCGCTCGGTGCGGACATGCGCTACGATGAAGAGCAGATCGAAGGCGGCCGTAACTTCGCCAACAAGCTCTTCAATGCCTGCCGTTTCCGCGAGATGGCGGGTGAGGTAGATCTTCCCGACATCGAAGGCGACGACGATGAAGATCACGAAGTGGTGGGCATGGCCAACTGCTTCCACATCGACATCCTCGCGAAGCTGGATGTGCTGGCGACCGATCTCGACAAGATCTACGCCGACTATCGTTTCGGTGAGCTGACCCAGCGCCTGTATGAGTTCCTGTGGAGCGATTTCTGCGACCTCTTCCTGGAAGCGATCAAGGGCGACCTGCGTGAGACCGCTGCTCCGGAAGCGCGTGCCGTGACCATCTCGGTGATCGATACGGTGCTGAGCCGCTACCTGCAGCTGCTGCATCCCTTCATGCCGCACATCACCGAGGAACTTTCGCTCCGGATGGGCTACATGAACGAAGGCGATTTCCTGATGCTCGCCGAGCTGCCGGAAGAGCCGGTGCTTGCCGGCCTGTCCGCGGAAGACACCGCTGCCGAGCAGGCGAAGGCCGCTGCGATCTACGAGACCGCCGGTCGCCTGCGCAATCTCAAGGCCGAATACAACGTGGCCAATCGCCGCGATGTGAAGCTGGTGATCAAGAACGCCGCCGAGTGGTTCTCGGAGGAGAAGGCCGTCCTGGCGATTCTCGCCGGGGCAGGGGAGATCGTGGTGGATGACGCCTACGATGCGCCGAAGGGCACGCCGGTCTCGCTGACGCCGGTGGGTGAGATTTACCTGCCGCTGGAAGGCTTCATCGACGTGGAGGCGGAGAAGATCCGTCTGACCCGCGAAATCGGGAAGATGGAGCAGGAGGTCACCCGCTCGGAGGCCAAGCTTTCCAACGAAAGTTTCGTCGCCCGCGCCCCCGCCGAGGTGGTGGTGCAGGAGAAGGCGCGCCTGGAAGAATGGCGCGGGAAGCTCGTGCAACTACGTGACATGTTGGCAGGCCTCGGATGAGGCCTTGCCAGCGGTCGTTTGAACCCTAGAGTCCTGACGTTCTTTTCGCACCGGGGGGATGGCGAAGCTCATTGATATCGAAGGCATCGGACCTGATGACGCCGAACTGCTGGAAGCTACCGGCTGGACGGATGCGCACGCGCTTGCCAAGGCGGATCCCGAGGTTTTGACCCGGGAAGTCGCCGCGGCGAACGAGATGCTAAAGATCGTGCCCCGCACGCCGGAGCGGCGGAAGATCGAGCGCTGGATCGCCGCCGCGGCCCGCGCGGTCGACCCCGATGCCCAGAAATCGTCCCGCAGCCGTCTGCCGGTCGCCGTGGCCGCGGAGCCGCTGCCGGACCGTCCGCGGCGGAAACGGGGCGCCGAAAGGAGGGCCCGCGCGGCCACTTCTCTCCAGACGGTTCAGGAAGAGCTTTCGTTGCCAACGGAGGAACCCGTCGAGGAAGAGCCGGAATTGGCTCCTACCGCGGAGGAAGATTCGAGCGGTGAGGCGGCGCTTGCTGCCGTCGCCGGCCCGGTCAATTTCGAGGCGGATCCGGACGTGGCTGAAATGCTGGCGGTGGCCCCGTTTGCGCTGCCGATCCCGGCGCGGCAGCTCGCCGAGCGCGGCATCGCGCCGTCCGAGATCGGGGTGGCGCCGCTGCTGAATCGCGCGCTGGGGGATCTGGATGTCCGGGTGTATGTCGAGAAATCGACGCGCAAGGACTTGCCCGGTGCTCCCGCTACGAACCGTCGGGCGAATGCCACTGCGGCGGTGCAGGTGGCGGATGTCGGTTTCTCGATGGGGCGCCGCGGCTTCGATGTGGGCAAGATCCGCACGATCGAGGATGCGCAGGGCGAGGCTCCGCCGGTCCGTGCCTCCTCCGGTCCTGCCACCCCGCAGGAAGAGCGGATCAATATCCTCCGCACCCCGCTGGAAAAGACCAACCGCGGCCGCAAGCCTTCATCGCGCTTCTTCATCCGCGGCGTGCTGCATGACCGTCCGCTGCGGGTCTGGTTCGGCGGGCTGATCACGGTGCTGCTCCAACTTATGGTGCCTGTCGCGATCATCGCGGCGCCGCTGTTGATCCTGTCCGATCAGAAGCCGGAAGACTTCGCGTGGGTGCCGGCGTGGATCATCGCCTTCCCGCTGGCGGTGCCGGTGCTCGGCATTCTCTACGCCTTCGTGAGCTCCGGTGCGAAGTGCCGCGTCTGCGCCCAGCGGATGTATGTGCCGAAGCACTGCCTGAAGAACCGCAAGGCGCATCACCTGCCGCTGCTCGGCTACATCGGCGCCGTGGCGCTGCACGTGATGGTCTTCAAGTGGTTCAACTGCACTTTCTGCGGCACTTCGATCCGGATTAAGAAGTAGTCCGCGCTTTCAGGCGCGGCATTGGGCAGATCCGGGTCTAACAGATTCACTTTTAAAGTGCTGCCCCCAAGAGCTTCACTGTTAGTCGCTATTCTGCCACGTCAGGACTCCTTTTCTTGGATACGGGCCAAATCCAGTAAAAAGCGGAGGATCACAGGGCTCGTCGCCCGAAACAATGACATGGATCCAAGCCTCGTGGCTCTCCTTGAGTCTATCTCGGTCCACCCTGATTGTTGGAAAGAGCCTGGCTTTGCTGATCACGGACTCAATAAAATCGGCATCGTTCGAATCGATTCCGTTGGTCGCCCCCGTGCCACGCCACTTTGGCCCGGTGAAATAGTCGTAGAGCTCATTCTCTGGAGAGATCAAGACGCGCTCGGGTACTGTAACGTCGTTTCGTAGAGGGATGAGAACTCCTTCAATCTCCGGTGAAAGGCACGATGTCCCGCCTGTCTGATTGGTGATCGCGATCCCGGATGGCCATTCGAGGATCAGTCCAAGACCCACATGATCCCACAATTCTATGCGCCGGTCTGACATGTCGTTTTTCTTGCTGAACGTCTAAGATGAGGCACGGAGCGCAGCGGAGTTGCCTCCATCGCTTGTTCTGCCGTCAGCCCGAGTAGGATTTGTAGAGGAAAACCATCCCCGCTGATTCATCATGCCACAAATATTCTTCAAACGAAAACCCTTCATCTGCCGGGGTGTCTTCCTGAGTTCTTGAATAAATGGTGACGTTGGCTGGGGGCTTGCGCCACCAAGCAGGCGACGGTTTGATGTCGGGAACCGTAGTTGAGGTAGAGGTGGAATATCCCCCGCCGACGATCTTCTGAAATGTGATTTGATCGTAAGTGAAACCCAGCCATACCGCGGTCGTGCCGTCCGTCAGTTCCCGGGTATAGTGGCTGGTATAATTGATTGATGTGATGGACGCGCGAGGATCAAACCCGAAAGTCCTCTCGAACCCCGCTTCTTGCTCCTTCCGGGTGTCGGCTTTGCTCGTTTTGGAGCAGGAAGCCAGAACAGCGGCAAAGAGAGAAGTGAGTATAATGGTGCCAGCTTTCATCTGTTGCAGAACGACAAAAGCCCGACGCCAGGTCCTCGAGAAGCTTCGATTGCAACCGGAGTGTGATGCTAGTGCCTCACGTTTTAGTCCTTCCGGTCCGGAGCGGGGCTTGGCTCGGCCTTTTCTTTGCACTCGAAAATCAACTTGTCTCCCTCCCAGATTTTCAGGATCGAGAACGGTGTCGCCGCTCCCTCCTGAGGTGGATTCGAGGTCTTGATGAGACACTTGTAATCGGTCGCGGGGTCGAGTTTGACCGGCGGCCCGCTGCCCGGGCTGATTCCCCAAATGGTCCAGTAGCGGGTCTTATCCAAGGAGAATGAGATGATGTGGTGCAGCTGGGAAAAGGTGTGTCCCTCCCGATCGCTCAGCATGACGCATCCGAGCTCGTCCAGGTAGATTTGTGGCCTTAGGGACACCAGAAGAGTCCCGTCCGGGTTTTTCTTGAGCAGGGTGGCAGGACTCTCCCGCTTTTCGAAAGACGGAGCCGCCACGGGTTTGGTTCCGGGGTCAGTGACTGGCTCCTCGCCCCGGCAAGGAGCGCAGAAACACGCGAGAACCACTGGGATGATCCGTTTCATCGATTTCTGACGAACGCTATAGCGCACCCATCCGCGACAAGGATTGGGCGCTTTGATGGAAGGTAAGGGGTGAAGTCGTAAAATCGACCCAAAAACACAGCGGTCAGGAATTGGGTGCCGCGATTGGTTCCCGGTTGTGGGTGTCCGCGATGATGACTTCACCATCCGAAATTGCCCGATACGGAAGATCATGCTCACGGTAGTAGTCCACGACCGCTTCCATGCTCTCTGATTCAAAGTGGTCACATCGGTAGTGAGGCACGATGTAGTAGTCGATGATGCCAAGTCCTTCCCATAGGGTGGGGTGCTCATATCCGTGGGACTGAGCTTCCGGTTCATCAGCCAGGTGAATGCCTCTCAACGAAGGGGACAGAACGCAAACGCCAGCGCTGTAGCCTCCGTAGAGGAAATGCTTGTCGTCAACCTTGCCCTGGATCCATTGGTCGAGACCGCTGAGGTGCATGGCCTTCCGCAGCAGGAAGGTGTTGCCTCCGAGCACCCACAACATGCCAGCTGCCGCGAGCTTCTCAGAAAGGATGCCGTGGGAAGCGAAATAGTCCCGGAGATCCAAGGGATCCGCGGCAATTCCGAGGTCGGCTAGCCGGCCAATCTCCCGCCCCATTCCAGCCCTGAGACGCTCGGAATCGTTCGAGAAATCAAGTGCGTTAGAAACGACCAGGGCAGTCTTGCCTCGTGCGAGGTGCGCGAGGTGGTGGCCTTGATCGCCGATAAGATACGATGAGAGGTAGAGGTGCAATTTTTCAGGGGACGTTTTAGGTGAGGTGGCGCACAGGACTCCGATTCAATTCGAGGGCTTGTCGCCGTCGCCTCGACCGGTTTGTCCGGCTTGTTTGCTTTTCCAGTTCTTGGCGATGGTCTGGTGTATTAATCCGTGGATGATCTCGGGAGTATCCTCCAGGGAATATTGGCCTCCGAACAGCCAGCGATTTCCTCCTTCTGGTTGGTAATAGTAAGTCATGCGGATGGACTGGGTTCCATCGGTCCACTCTATTAGCTGGGAAGTGTAAATATACCAGCCCCACTCCCTGTCCGGAAATACATCAGTCCAAACCTCGTCGACAATCCTGCCTTTTCTCTTGGGTGCTTCACCCACAGCCACCGGCGGGGCGAAGATCACCGGATTGCCGATCTTGGATGGTGGAGGCACTGGCTTCATGGTTCTAATTCTACCCAATAGTGTAATGAGTCCGCTGCAATGCTGTCACGATCCGATGGCGGCAAGACGGAGAAGTGGAAATCCAAGGCCCAGATCACCTTGGAAGCTTTCGTCGACCGGAAGCTCGTGGACGAGTCCGGTGAGGCATGGGCAGGGGCGCTGGAGGATCTGAAATGAAGCCGGAGGGAAACGGCGTGAGGATGGATAGATTCCGCATTCCGGGTTCGACAAAAACGGCGCCTTTGGGCGTCCTGTCGCCATGCGTTACTGGTTGATCAAATCCGAGCCCGATGTCTTCGGCATCGATCATCTTGCCAAGGCGAAGCGCGAGCCGTGGAGCGGCGTGCGGAATTACCAGGCGCGGAATTCGATGCGGGACGACATGCGGCCCGGCGACCTCGCGATCTTCTATCACTCCAGCACCACGCCGCCCGGTGCGGTGGGGATCGCGAAGGTGGCCGGCGAGGCTTATCCCGATCCCACGCAGTTCGATGCGAAGTCGGAGTACTACGACCCGAAGTCGACCAAGGAGAACCCGCGCTGGATGCTCGTCGATTTCGAGTTCGTGGCGAAGTTTCCGAATGAGGTGACGCTGCAGCAGATGAAGGAGGATCCATCGCTGGAAGGTATGGTGGTGCTACAGAAGGGCACGCGGCTTTCGATCACGCCGGTGGAGGCGAAACACTTCAAGCGGGTGTGCAAGCTGGGCGGGTGGAAGGAGTGAGGAGCGCATCGTGATCGGCGATCACCAGCGGGTAGCCACTTCCCGTCGATCCGGAGAAAGTAGGTAGCTATCCCGCGACTGCTGGAGCCGGTTTGGCTTGGGACTTATTTTTTGGGTGGGCGATGCTCGTCCTTAAAAGGTAGGCGGACGGAAGCGGGAAAAGAGATGGTCATGCGAGGCGGCGATTGATAGAGGCTAGGAGGATGAGATACGGGATGCTGTTTTCGATTTTCCTGGGCGTGGGGGCGATTGCACAGGAGCTGCCGGATGAGGTGCGGTTGGTGACGGAGGCGCATGAGAAGGAGGTGCGCCGGCTGAAACTGGCCTATCTACAGGACCTGGATGCGCTGGCGGAGCGCTATCGGAAAGCGGATGAACCGGAGAAGGCGAAGGCAGTGGCCGAATTGATCGCGAGGACGGAGAAGGAGTTGCAGGAGAAGGAGAAGGAGAAGGAGAAGGCGTTGCCGAGGAAGGAGAGTGAAGTGGATCTGAAGCTGCTGGTCGGGACGTGGCGGCGAAATACGGACGGAAAGGTCTGGAAGATCGAGAGTGAGAAGGGCGGGGTCTTCAACGGGAAAGATTCTTTCACAATGGCATACGATGCGGAGAAGCGGCAAGTGGTGGTGACGGCGGCGAAGGGGTGGGTGAATACGCTGGAATTCACGGACGATGAGAACGTGATGAGCGGGAGCTGGGAGAAGGACGGGCGGAAGACCTTCGAGCTGACGAGAGAGAAGGCGAGCGGGGGGAACGCCGAACGTCCCATCTTGGAGGGATTCTAACAGGTTAAGGAACTGGGCTTGGTGGACTGGCCCGATGGAGGAGTTCGAGCCGTCTAGGGCCGCGCGTCTGAATGTTAAAGTGCGAGAACCGACCCCATCCACTTCGTGGTTTGGCTTCGCCTGCTTGAAGCTGGAGTTGAACGGGGAGGGATCTTGTCTTCTTCTCGATACGAGGTTGGAACCAAGTCTTGCCAAGCTATTGAACGAAATGAAATTCACCATCCTTCTACTGTTCCTTGTCGGGAGCACGATGATTTCCAGTGCAACGCCGGAGCAGGAAGCGGGAGAACATCAGCGGATTTCTTATTGGAGAGGGCAATTGGCCGAAGCAGGAGACTTGGACGCTCAGCCCGTTGCTCAAAAAATCGAGACACTAGGCACCGTTCTTCGAGGGATCGGTTGGCCAGCGGACTACAGGTATGCTGGAGCCGAAGCGGCTACCTTCCAAAAGGAGGTCCAAGCTGCGCTTCTTGCCATCCCCGGGCATGCCAAACACTTCGCTGATAAAATCGAGCGCGAGCGCGAAGAAGCTCAAGCCATTCCGCGGACTGCTCAGATAAAATATGATTCCGTGAGGAGCTTCTGTTTGATGGGGATTTTTCCTCATCTGCCGTCTCCCGAGGCGGTCCAAGTGCTTGGTCACTATCTTGACGACGAGCGGGACATTCCCCGCCACGAGGTGGACAAGTCGCGCGAGAGAGATTACATCACAGAGCCTGAGAATGCTTGGCTTGCCGTTGGCGCGCTCTCGACCATCGGGCTGAGAGATTCCCCCTACCCGCCGCTTCGATTTGTGGATTCCGCAAAGGGCATTCCTGAGCAGGCGGTCGCATTGCCAAAATTTCGTGCGTGGTATGCGGAGATAAAAGAAGGCAGGCGGGCCTTCTCCTTCCTGGGGCAGAAAGTGGAATACCGATTCATGCCCGATGGATCGTGGGAGACTGCGCCTCTGGCTATCAGCGACGAAGAGATTCGCAAGGAGCAGGAGTTACCCGAATTGATTTCTCGCGCCGTTCCTTCGCCCACGAACGGGGAGGTAGCTCCGGCACCTTCGTTTCCCGCTAGTTGGTGGCCCGGGTTGGTTTCCGTCGTCACTGCGTTGGCCGTTGTGGGAGCATGGTTTGCGCGGAAGCGGAGTCAGCATGCGTAGAAGATGGAGGTGGTTGCGGTCTAACAGATTCAAATTTCAAGGGATGGCATCACTGATAGGTGTGAGTCGGAAATTTACGGGCATCAATACCCTTTGCTGACTTGCTCCCATCCTTGGCCGGTCCAGCGAAAAACCACGAAGCCATTTCTCACCACCTCCGCGCGACCGTTACTAGTCCATTCGATTTTCATGTTGTAGTCCGGCGGAAGACTGTCCTCCCCATATTCCGAAATCGAGAATAGCATCGGAGCCCCCGGACCAGGGTAGTATTCTGCTCGACAGGCTGTTCCACCGATATCCAAAAGCCCCTCCAAACTCCATGGGGCGACCTGCAACACCCTGATCTTGATCATCGGGCCGTTCTCCGAAGCGCTCACCTGCTGAACGACATGTCCCATGTTGGCGCGCCAGATTAAGATCAGAAGGATCGCCAACGACAAAAGCCCAAGTACCCGGATGATTTTGGCTATTCTTTCCATGGTGTTGCCTAGTAAGGAACCCTCGCAAGAGAAACGCAAGGCTTGGATGGGCTCGGTTCTCGCATCGGAACAGCTGGGCGGGTGGATGGAGTGAGGTTGGTGAACCTCTTCTCTCGCGAGAAGCTTGCTTGTCCTTGATCGTCGCGGGCTCTATTCCTTCGAGGATGAAGCTCATCACACTTTTGCCATTCGTGGTCCCCATGGCCGGTTCTCTTGCGGCCGGGCTAACGGAAGATCAGGTGATGAAGTGCTTGCAGTCGGTGACGCTTGCGTCGAATTCCTGCAAGGCGGAGGCGTGCCTTGAGACGATGCCGACGGCGGGATTCGAACTGGTATTGGTGGAGACCAAGGAACGGCAACACATCGACCGGGCTCAGATGAAGGAGATCATCGAATCCTTCTATCGGTCCATCGATACGGCGACGTATGTTTATGGGCTCGCGATTGAATCGATCTCCTTGGCCGCTGATGGGAGCGCCTCGGTCGAGATGAGGGTGTCGGAAGTCTTCCGGGACAAGGAGAGCGGCGAGCTTCGTTCGCGGCGTTATCGGGAAAAGCTCACGATGGTGGAGGAGAAGGGGCGGGTGGTAATTACCCGCAGCGAGATGGATGCCGCGCAGACGACGAAGCTGGCGGGGCCGGGGAAGTGATCTCGTCGCGGTAATACAGCAAGGTTGAACCTGGCTTCCGTTGCCGCCACGCACCATCCATGTTGCACCGCACCGTTAGTCCCGAACCACCGAGGCCAGAAAATGAGTCCAAGCCGCTCCTCCCTGCCTCGGGATCATGCTGGATTTGTTGTGATGTGGGGACTGATCACATTCAGATTCCAGCCGTCCAAATTGCTCAAGCACGAGGTAGATAAGCTTCAGGAGATCGAACATTAAGTGCGATGAAGCAGGTGCCTATTTTCGCTGCGATCTTGATAACGATCTCCAGTTTGCTTGGAGGCCTCAAAGCGGCCGTGCCGGTAGACTCGGAACTGAGAGAAGTGCAGCAACTTGAGTCGCTTCCTCCACAAGATGCCGTAGCGCTCTTTAAAAAATATGCCAATGCCGGCGAATTGGGAGATCTGGCAAAGGCCAACTTCGCCCAGAATACTCAGCTCGTCGTATGGGTGAAGGAATACTTCAAAGAGACCCCGGTGCTTTTCGAGAATTACGCGGAACGAAGATCGATCATCACGGCGATCCGCGAACTTCGCGCGGAGTGGGCGGTCCGCTTTCTTCTCGAACTATCCCGTGATGATCGCCCGATGAAGTCGGGCCAATTCGACTACGACGATCCAGAGTTCCAGAAGAGGATGAAGGAAGAACAGGCGGAAATTGGGGATTGGGACGACACTGGGGATCTGATCTTCCGGCGTTACGGATATGGACCTCCGGGAGGGACCAATGGAATACTGGCGTCGGACGCCTTGCGGGCGATAAGCTCCGTCGCTCGGCTGGCCCAAGAGCGTCGCGGCCTGAAGGATACTTCAGTTACCGGCACAGCAGGCCTCTCGCCGGATAGTCCTCGGATTGCGGAGATGGTGAAGGAGATTTGGGGAGAGAAGGCCATCTTGAATGAGGAGCTTGGGCTCGGCGTCGACAATCTTCCGGTTTCCGCAGGCTCGGTGGCAGGAAAGGTGCGGCGCCAGGGGCTTCCTGTTCCGGATGTCGGCGCAGTGGAGGAGAACGCGTCACCCCGAGCCGTGGTCAACAAGGGCCCCAAGTATGCGTTGATTCTTTCCTGTGGCCTTTTGGCCGCTGCCTTGGCAGCGGTGGGATGGCGGTGGCTGAAGGCGGATTGAGGCGGGCATCACCTTTGCTTCCCGCGTTCTCACGAACGCGCCTACGTCTAGAGATGATCCTCTAGAATCCAAACGAGGAGCATCCTTGCCGCCATGAAGAGATGACGCTGGAATGTGGTCGTGTCGAATGATGCTCCTCTCAATCCCTATGCGCCGCCGGTTTCGGTGGAGCCGTTGGCGGCGGTCGATGCGGGGAAGTTGTGGATGGTGCATGGGGATCACTTGCTGGTTCGCGATGGGGCGCGGTTGCCGCCGGTGTCGCTGTTCGGGGAGGATGAGGGAGGGGAGCTGACCTCGTCGCACCAGGTTTTCGTGGCGGCTTCGGGGGCTTCGGCGTTTGGGCTGTTGGTGCCGTTGGTCATCGCGATAGCGGTGATCTTCAGTGTCGCCAATGTCGTTCCCCGGTTGGCAGGGCTGGCGGGGTTGCTGGCGTTTCTCGTGAGTGGGCGCTTGTTCCGTCGCTTCACGAAGGCCAGCCAGCTCATCGCGAACATCCATTGCTACCTGCCCATCGCTAGGCTCAAGGCGCGGGCTCGCCGCGATCGCTGGCGGAGTGGGATGATCATGGCGGCATTGGTCGGCGTTGTCGTGACCGGCTTGAGCGACTCTTTCATTTCCGGAAACTATGAGCGGGAGCATCTGTGGGATGACTGGTTCAAGACACCGGTCGTGCTGGGAACCGTGGGCCTGTTTCTCGCGGCGATGGTGTGGCTGATGGCGGAGCGTTGGCTGCGGTGCGTGCGACAGACGGGCGGGTGGTTTTATCTAACCGGTGTGCCTGCATCTTCGCTGCTGAAGCTCTCCAGGATCTCGCCCGAGCCGCCGCCGTTGCGGACGCGCAAGGTTTACACGCTCTATCAGTACCGGCTGCCGCTGGGGATCCTGCTCGGGCCGCGGCGGAATCCGCTGCTGATCCTGATCGTGGCGCTCTTCAAGGTGTTCCGTTCGCGGGCGCTGGTGCGGCAGAACTTCCACTGGAGCGAACGGCGGCGCGGGTTGCCGTCGGGTGAAGGCATGGCGAAGGAAATCGAGAAGCTGCGCAGCGAGGGGGAGTTCGCCTCGTGGCAGGAGCTCGGCTGCATCCGCGTCGGTTCGCCCAAGGGAGACTTGAGCATGCTCACGGCGCGGTTCGCGTCGCCGGACCGGCGGCACTTTTGTCATCTGACGCTGTACCGGATCTCGAAGGCGCGGGCGTTTGTGGAAGTGGCGCAGACGGACTTCCGCACGTGGACCACTGACGGGAGGTGTGTGATTACTTCCGATCAGCCGTTTTACCCGCGGCTTCCGGAGTATCTCGATCTCCAGCGGGTGAGGGGGAATGTCAGCGGGCAGTGGTCGCGGCATCTCCAGCGTTGCGAGCGGGTGACTCCGCTGGCGGTGGAAAGTGAAGAAGAACTGCGAGCTTTGTTAGAGAAGGAGGCGGAAGATCATGCGGTGCTGTTGCAGGAGGCGGGGATTCGCAGTGCGAACGAGGAGGTGGAGATGCCGGGGGATTGGGAGGTTTGACCGCGAATGGATGCGGATGAAGGGAAGGTGGTTTTGACCGCGGATTGCGCGGATGGCGCGGATGGCGCGGATGAAGAGATGGGGAGCGTGGACATGCTGTCCACCCCGTGTCGACGGAACGTCGACACCCCTTAGGGGCTTTGTGGGATGCGGGCTGGAGGAGTGAGTTGGAGGGTGGATCGGAGGATGCTTGTTTCCGCGATGTCATGAGGCTGGAATGCGGGCGTGGCTGACGATGCTCTCAATCCCTATGCACCGCCCGCGGAAGAGGTGGTCTCGTCGGAGGTGGTGGGTGGCGTGTGGCGAGTGGAGGCCGACTATCTGGTCGTTCGTGAGGGAACCGTTTTGCCGAAGGTGGACTTGGACGGCCGCGGCATGGGCGGGCACCTGACTCCGGTGGCGATGAAGCTGCCGGTGCCGATGGATGGAAAGCGCCTGGCGATCGTAGTCATCGCCGGGCTGCCGATGGTGGGGTACATGATTTATCAAGCCACGCGAGGAGCGCGTGTTTCGCCGCTGTGGATGATCGCGATCGCGGTGGGCACCCAGGTCCTTTGTCAGTTTCTGTTCCGCGGGGTGAAGGTGCGCACCGCACCGGCTCACGTGTATGGCTACATCTCCATCCCGGCGATCCGGTCGATCACCCGGCGCGATCAGATCCGGCGGCGGCTGACCTGGGCGCTGCTGGCACCGGTGTTCGTCATCTTCCCGCTGGTGGTCGCGTATCCCCTGATGACGAGGAGATATGACCAGATCCTGGAGGTCGCGAAGTGGGCGGGCGGGATCGTGGCGGTATCGCTGGTGCTCCTGCTCGCGGTGGCGATCTGGAAAGAGGCTGACAAGGGGTGGCGTTGCCCGCGCTTCAGCGATGGCTGGGTGTGGATCAAGGGCTTGGGCCCGAAGGCGCTTGCCGGGCTCGGGGCGCAGGCGGTGGGGTATGTGCCGGTGCCGGTGAAGAAGCGGGTATTCAAGATTCGCCTGGACCGGATGCCGACGTCGTTTTGGAAGGAGGTCCATGGCGGCGGTCCGCTGGGAACCCTGCGGAGCTGGATGCACCGGTCGCGAGTGAAGGGCCGGCCCGTGGAGCAGACCGTCTTTCATTGGAGCGAGCGCGAATGGCTATCTCCCGAGAAGGCGGATCCGGATCTATTGGCGGCGTGGCGCTCCGAGATCGCGGGCACTCCGCTCGCCGACTGGCCGATGGTGTATGCCGAGCACCAGACTCTGGCGACCGGCTGCCACGGGGTGACCGAGCTGATCTTCCTCTCGCCGGATGGTTGTCACGCTGCGATTCCGTCGATCACGCGGGCAGTGATCGATCGCAAGCTCAAGGAGACGCGCGAATTGAATTTCCGAAGCTTCACGACCGATGGGCGGATCATCGCCACCGCGTCGAATCAGCCGGCCGGGCCGTTACCGTCCGAGCTCGAATTCGAGGTCGTCCGTGGCAAGCCAATGGAGATCGCTCACGTCCATTTTCAAAGGACCTCCAGAGAGCATCTCGTGACCGTGACCGCTGAAGAGCTCCGCCGGAACGAAGAGCGCGAGATGGACCTCGTCTATGAGACTCGGGAAGCGGCCGGGATCTATGGTCCCATCGAGGAGATGGAGTTCTTCCGGCCGTAGCGAAGCTGACCCTGATCTTACTGGACGGCCACGCGGCGGTCTTCGGAGACGGTGATGCGATTGATGATGATCTCGACGCCGGGGACGCCGCGGGCGTCGGACTCGGCGACGGTCTTCACTTCGGCGCTGGTGGTGGTCCCGCCGAGGGTGAGGACTCGGCCATCAAGGTCGATGGTGATGTCCGTGCCCTTGAGGCGCTTGTCGTGCAGGAAGACGTCATTCAGTGCCTGGCGGGTGGCACTGGTGGAAGGGGCCTTGCCGGTCATGCCTTCCATGGAAAGGCTGCGGGCGATTTCGAGGCCTTCGCCATTCACCTCGCTGACGCCGGTGACGCGGGCGCGTTGGATGAGCTGGGCTTTTTCGCCGGCGGTGCCGATCTTGCCGGAGAGGCGGACTTGGCCGCCATTGACGGAGACGGCGATGTGGAGGCCATCGTGAAGCGGGTCATCGGCGATATCGCGCTCGATCTGCCAGCGGATCGCGCGGTCGCTGCGGGAGGGCTTGTTGGTGGAGGTGATGCGGTTCTCGATGACGGCGATGCCGGGCGTTTCCGCGGCGAGTTCGCGGGCGAGTTCCTGCTCGTCCCAAGAGCCGACTTGGCCATCGAGGACGGCGTATTGATCGTGCACGCCGACGGTGATGGCGCTGGAGCTGATGCCGGGAGCGGCGGCGAGGCGGCGGGCGATGTCGGCAGCGCGTTGCTCATCGCTGAGGCGGGCGGAGGCGATCTTGATTTCCGAGATCACGCCGCGGACGGCTTCGACGGACTTGGTGCGTTCGACGGCGCGCTCGGCCTGATTGAGGGTAGCGACTTTGCCGGAAAGGGTGGCGATGCCTTGGTTCACCGAGACGTGGATGGTGTCGCCAACGAGGCGTTCATCGGCGGTGAAGGTCATGCCGATGAAGTCGGCGAGACCGGCATCATCTTCGAGGACAAATTCGGGGGTGGCGCTAGCGGCGGTGAGCGTGAGGGCAGAAAGGGCCAGCAGGCTGCGAAGGGGGTGAGCGAGGTTTCTCATCTTCATGGCGGTTTTGGATTCGGGATTGCGAGGTAATTGCAAGCCGCGTGCCGCTAGAAGGGAGGGTTGGGGATCAAACAGTTAGGGTGGGAAGGGGTAGGGAAGGAGGGAGGAAATCACGCAGGGCGCATGCGTGAGGGTGCATTTTTCAATCTGCGGCGGACGGGGACCTGTGCGGTCGGTTCGGCCCGCGAGAACTGCCGCGCAGCAAGCTGCACTCGAAAGCTGCGAATGATCGCAGCAGTCCAAGGGCGGCTGCGCCGCGGTCATCGGGTGGCCCCTTCAGGTGAGGCGGACGCTCAATGGTCCTTCTTCTCGCCGGTCTTCTCCTTGTCCTCGTCCGAGTCGTCTTCCTCCGAGTCGTCTTCCTCCGAGTCGTCTTCCTCCGAGTCGTCTTCCTCCGAGTCGTCTTCCTCCGAGTCGTCTTCCTCCGA
>NZ_JBBUKT010000006.1:300000-390993 GCF_038066715.1 Luteolibacter sp. Y139
CTCGGTATCGATCCGTCGCACGGCGTCCAGCAGGTTCTCCAGCGTTTCCGCGGTTTTGATCGGGTGGTTGCGCGGGATGCCGGTGGCATCGAGCAAGGCATGGAACTCCTGTTCGGTCGCAAGCTCCGGCCCATCATAGGCACCGAGGCCGTGGGCAAGGAACGCAAGCGGGCGATTCGCCACCATCTTCGGATCGAGCTGCTTGAGCGTGCCCGCGGTGGCATTGCGGGGATTGACGAAGGTGGGAAGGCCCGCCTCGTCGCGCTCGGCATTCATTGCGGCGAAGGCTTCATTCGGCATGAAGATCTCGCCGCGCACCTCGAGAAGAGAAGGGAAAGATCCAGCCAGTGTCAGCGGCACGGCGCGGATGGTCCGGACGTTATTCGTGATGTCATCGCCGGTGGTGCCGTCGCCGCGGGTGGCGGCGTAGGCGAGCTTGCCGTCGCGATAGACGAGCGACACTGCCACGCCGTCGATCTTCGGCTCCACGGTCACGGCGACGTGCTCGCGGCCGAGGTTTTTCTGCAGACGTTTGTAAAAGTCGATCAGCTCGGCCTCAGCCACGAAGCCCTCCTGCGGTTCGTCCGTGGGCTTGAGCTCGAAGACGTCATCGATGCTGAGCATCGGCACGAGGTGGCGGACCTGCTGGAAGCTTTCGAGCGGGGCGCCGCCGACGCGACGGGTGGGCGAGTTCTCGTCATCGAACTCAGGGTGCTTGGCTTCAAGAGCCTCCAGTTCGCGGAACAGCTTGTCGTATTCAGCATCGGAGATTTCCGGCGCGGCATCGAGGTAGTAGAGCCGGTTGTGGCGCTCGAGTTCGGTGCGCAGTTCGAGGATGCGGGTTTCCGGGGCGGGCTGGTCGAAGAGGTCGTCCATGGACGGCGGCAAGCTCACTCGATCTTTCCGGCGCGGGAAAGCGGTAAGATTCGGGTCACTTTGATAGCGGCCCGGCGAGCTGGTCATCCAGCGGCTGGTCGCCGAGGGCCCACTCGTCGGAAAGCACGCGGGTGATCTCGAATTGGCGGCGGTCGCTGCCGTCGGTGTGGCGGATCTTCAGGGTCATGCGCTGGAGTCCGCCTTGGGCCCGGCGCTCGGTGCGGTTCATGGTGCTGACCAAGGCGGCGTGCTGCGGCGTGCCGCGCGCGACGTAGCCGAAGATCAGCGTTTCGTGGTCGGGCGAGGGCAGCGCGAAGCAGGCCCATGACTGCTCATCCCGATAGATGCCATTGTAGTAGTTGTCCGGGATGACCTGGACGCGGACGGTGGCTTCTTCCGGAGATCCCTTGAGGATCTGGTCCCACGAGGGATGAACGTAGCGAGCGTAGCCATCGAAGTCGACGCGCCACTGCTGGTTGGCGTCCGGCGAGAGGAAGGCGATGCGGTTGCCACCTTTCGAGAAGGTGACGAGCACGCTTTCCAAGCGGGCCGTGCGGCTGTCGATAGGGCGCAGGTATCGGACCGAGCGGACCTTGCCATCCGCGGCTTCCAGTGCGGCCATCCTGGTGACGATTTCGTCAGGGCTGAGGCTGCTGCTGCGGATCAGCGGATCGAGATCGCGGGGGGTACGAGCGGCCAGAAAGGCGGTCACGGACTTCTCCATTTCCGCCGGCTCGGGAGCCGGCAGATGGGAAGCGGTAACGGGGGTGCCGAATTGGATGGTCTTCGGTCCCTTGGGTCCGCCGCCACCACTGAACCACCACAGCACGGCCGCTGCTGCGGTGGCCCCGATGAACATGCACGTGCAGCCGAAGAAAAAGATCGCTGCCGCGGTGACGTAGCGGATGGGCAGGCGCTCGTCCGTGGTCTTGATCATGCGGCCGACCTGCCCCATCGACGGGGCCGCGCCGATGCCGGTCTCGCGAGCATTCTTCCGCTTGGCCGTCTGAAAGCCCAAGCCCTTCCTCATCTTCGACAGGGACCACGGGCGGAAGCTGCCCGCCGAGGCCTTGGTCTTCACCTTCTGATGGCCGAGTCCGTCGCGAGGGGGCTTATTGCTACTCATGAGGGAGGGGAGGGAAGGTCGGGCGGCTAGCGCGGATACACCGTGATCCGATAGGGATCATAGCGGTCATCCGGCCGGAAGAGCCAGCCTGGATTCCGGTTCACCACCTCGTAGCCGGTCAGCATGAATTCCGGGAGGAATTGGTTGCTGTTCGGGTCGTAGGCCTCCTTGCCGGTGAGGTAGCCATTCAGGCGGTACTCGAAATTCTGGTCGTAGCCGTAGCGCTGGCCGTCCGGGCCATTCTCCGGCAGGCGGTCAGGCTGGCGCTTCTTGTCCTCGCGGACGATGATCAGCTTGGCCTTGTCCCATCCCTGGCGCGGACGTTTCAGATAGCCCCAGAAGCGGGTCTTTTGCACGTAGTAGCGGCGTCCGTAGAAGAAGTCTCCGGTCGGTTCGCTGGCGATTGCCGCCTTGCGTTCCTCAATGGTGGCGGGGCCGCCCATGTTACCGCTGCCCATCGTTCCGCCGCATTGGCAAAGCACTACCGTTCCTAGAACCATCAACGCGCGCAAAGTCCAACTCATGGGCCGGGAGGCTAGGGAACCGGTGGTGGCCTCCGCAAGCGCCAATCCCGCCGCCGCAGTGCTGGAAACCGGCCCGAAAACCGCTTGCAAATCCCTTTCCGGCTCGTTACCTCCGGCGCCCCCCGGGAGAGCGATAGTCTCTACACGAATCGAAACGCATGAAGTTGGCCAACCTGCTTACCCCCGAAAGAATCATCCTAGAGATGACTGCCGGGGAGCATTGGCCCACCATCGTGGAGCTGATTGACCAGCTTGTGTCCTGCTCGGCGCTGCCGGGAGAGATGCGTGAGGAGATTCTCGCCGCGCTGAAGATCCGCGAAGAGCAGGTGAGCACTGGAGTCGGGCACGGCGTTGCCATTCCGCATGCCTTTTCCGAGAAGCTCGACAAGGTGATCACCATCTTCGGGCGTTCCAAGGCGGGCATCGATTTCGAGTCGCTGGACGGCAAGCCGGTCCACTTCGTGATCCTGTTCCTGGTGCCGAAGAAGGACTACCACCTGCACCTGCAGACGCTGGCGGCGATCGCCAAGATGTTCACGAACGCCGAGATCCGACGACGACTTGGCGAGGCTGGCTGCCACCAGGAGATCCTCGATATCTTCGCTGGCAAGCCGCCGAAGGCCGCCGGGATGGCTTGATCGGAGCCGCCGGGTGAGCCAAGCGCCTGCCTTTTGCAGAGGCAGGGAGTCCGCCCGATCTGTCTTTTTGTGGTTATCAGGACCAATGTCCTCTTTCTAAAACACTCTGCACTTGGCGTCCCCGGCGTCTTGGCGGTGAATCCATCCCTCTTTCCCATGACCCTGATCCAGGACCTCGAATCCCGCTTGTCCGCCGCCTTCCAGCAAGTGCTCGGTGAAACCGTTGACGCGCCCGTGGTGGCCGCGGCCGACCTGCGTTTCGGCGACTACCAGAGCAATGCCGCGATGGCGCAGGCCAAGCAGCGCAAGACGAACCCGCGCGCGCTGGCCGAGCAGGTGATTGCGGCCTTGGATCTGGGTGACGTTGGCACCGCTGACATCGCCGGTCCCGGATTCATCAATTTCAAGATCAGCCCCGCGACCTTCGCCGCACGTGCCCAGGCCCAGCTTGCGGACGCCCGGCTCGGCGTGCCGGACATTGGTGCCGGCAAGACGGTAGTCGTTGATTTCTCGGCGCCGAACGTGGCGAAGCCGATGCATGTGGGGCACATCCGGTCGACCATCATCGGTGACTCGCTGGCGCGGATCTCGCGTTTCCTCGGCTTCACGGTCATCACCGATAACCACATCGGGGACTGGGGCACGCAGTTCGGCATGATCCTTCATGGCTGGAAGACGCTGCTCAATGAGGAGGCGCTTGCCACTGATCCGATTGCGGAGTTGCTGCGTGTTTATCGGGATGTCAATGCGACCAAGGAGCAGCCCGGCGTGCTGGATACTTGCAAGGCCGAGCTGGTGAAGCTTCAGGCCGGTGACCCCGAGAACCTCGCGATCTGGCAGCGCTGCATCGATGTCTCGAAGGCTGGCCTACAGAAGATCTACGACCGGCTCGATATCCATTTCGACCACTGGCTCGGTGAGAGCTACTTCAATGACCGCCTGCCAAGCCTAGTCGACGAATTCCTCGAGAAGGGACTCGCTCGCGTGAGCGATGGCGCCGTGTGCGTTTTCTCCGATGAAACGAAGGCTCCGGAGGCCGATCCTTTCAAAGTGCATCGCGAGGAAGGCTGGACCGACAATCCTTCCATCATCCGGAAGGCCGATGGTGGCTTCCTCTATGCCACCACCGACCTCGCCACGCTTGAATATCGCGTGGAGCAATGGAAGGCGGACGAGATCTGGTATGTGGTCGGCGTTCCGCAGCAGCTTCACTTCCGGCAGATCTTCGATGCTGCGCATCGCTGGGGGAAGCAGGGCGAGTTCCGCCACATCGCCTTTGGATCCATCCTCGGTGAGGATCGGAAGTTGATGCGGACTCGCTCGGGTGAAAACGTCGGGCTCATTGAAGTGCTTGGCGAAGCGGTCGAGCGTGCTGCGGCAGCGATCGCGGAGAAGAATCCTGATTTGACTGGTGAGGAGGCGAAGGAAGTTGCCGAGATTGTCGGCATTGGCGCGGTGAAGTTTGCCGAACTCTCGCAGAACCGCCTCACCGACTACGTCTTTGCTTGGGATCGCATGCTTGCCCTGCAAGGCGACACTGCTCCGTATCTTCAATACAGCCACGTCCGGATCCGCTCGATCTTCCGCAAGCTCGATGGACCCTTCGATGCTGCTGGCGTCGCTCTTCATCTGAACGAGGATGCGGAGATCCATCTCTCGCGGCTGCTTGCCCGCTTTGGTGAGATCCTGCCGCAGGTGCTGGATGATCATCGCCCGAACCTGCTTGCGAACTACCTCTTGGAACTGGCGCGCGCCTTCCACTCGTTCTTTGAGGCCTGTCCGGTTCTCAAGGCCGAGGAGCCGGTCCGCTCCAGCCGCCTTGCGCTCTGCGATTTGACCAGCCGTGTGCTCAGTACGGGACTTGGGCTGCTGGGTATCCGCTGTCCAGAGAGGATGTGATCCGTCGCGGCTTAGCGGCTTGTTCTCCTTCTGCGCACCCTTGTGCAGAGGGCGAACGCTGCAGCCATGAATGAAGCCGCCGAAGGTTCAGGAACCGGGATGGCTGCGATCGTGTACATGTTTCCAGTGGTCTGGCTCCCGTTGGCGCCCAGCACGATGGTGCCCGCGGGAAGGGTGCTGGAATAGATGGAATACGGCAGGTTGTTGCCGACAGTGAGGTTGTTGATCCCAATATCCGTGAAGCCAAGTTGCGCGAGCCACGGCATGGAAGCCATGGGCTGGCTGACCCTGTCATCGATGAACAGGAACACCTTCGCCTGAGTGGCAAGGGTGACGGACAATTGGTAGTCCGCTTTCGCGATATCACCGATGTCCGTCTGGATGTAGTCGGCATCCATCAGGTAAGTCGGAAGGGTGCCGTAGGTGAAATTCGTGTTGGCGTTGGCGTAGTAGTGGAAGCCGGGCCTGAGGCTGGCGGCATTCACAATCTCAGAAACCGCAGGATTCAGATCGCCGCCATCAAGGCGCGTGACGGAAGCAATGGTTGCCGAGTTCGCCACTTGGGCCGCGATGAGAGGCGACAGTAGGGTCAGGGCTGTCAGGGTTGTTTTCATCGAAATGGCAGTCTCGGGCTTGTAGGTTGATGCGCGTTCTCCAAAAACGAGGGCGCGCCGGAGCCGGGCGATTCGGAACCGTAAGTGCTTGGTCAACAAGGTGACCACTCCCACACAGGGGTTACTTTGGAAGGCTCGGATGGGGCGTGCCTAAGCCTGATGGAAAACGGGCGCCATTATGTCCGTGGGATGGGAGGCGGAGGCGGTCTCGATGCCGCTGATGGCCTTCTTCTGGAGATGCTCGGCAAAGGCGTCCGCGCCGCACTGATCCCACACGAGCTTCCAGCCTTTCCAGCCTCCGGCGATGCCTTCGAGGAATCCCAAGTAGTCACCTTCCTGGAGCTTCGCCACGGGCGGATCTTCCATCGCTTTCAGTCCTTCGAAATCGGAGCCCAGTCCGTATTAATTCGAGAGATTGTGCGGGGAGCTTGATCCCAGATACCTGTGTGCGAACTCGACCTGTATCCGGTTGAGCTTAACTGCCGGCCGGAGATTCTGGAGAAGTCCGATGCCCTCCTCAATCGTCTCCACCCGCTTGTGGTGGAGCAGCAGGGCAAGGGCGAACAATCCGGTACGGCCGTGTCCTTGGGCGCAGTGGACAAAGGCACGGCCTGCCGCGGCTTGCTCGACCGCGCCTCTCAACTCGGCGAGCGACGGCACTCCTGCATCAAGGATCGGCAGGCAACAGTAGCCCGGGCGAGCGCGAATTGGACGGGGTTCCTCGAATTCGGCGGTGAGGTCGACGTAGTGGTCGAATCCCTCAGGTGCTTCACTCGCCAGAAGACGTCTCCCAATCACCAGATCGTCGTCGATCTGATTGAAGGACGCTTCGCGGCTCAGCAGCCTGCACAGGTGCCAGATCGCCCAAGTGTAAGTGAGATAGGGAAGATTCAGGAGTTTGAGCGGTAAGGAGATCCTCCCGTCGCGGCCCTTCCCGAAGACCCTTGGCCCGATCCCGGCATATCCCAAGGCGACCATGCCGAAGCTCAGCGCCGACCAGAACAGAAGCCAGCGAACCCCTGGATAGAGCATGCTGCTTGCGGCCAAGACGAGGCTCATGACTCCGAAGGCGATCGCGTATTTCATCTGGGAAAGAATGTGTCCGCCTCCTCAATGCCGGCCGGGACGCCCATTGTCTGCGACAGGATGATCCAGGTTGCTTCCGTCTCAAGCCTGGTGGAATACCGCGGGGGCCGTGTCAGGAGGATGGGAGGCGGCGGCTGTCTCGATGCCGCTGATGGCCTTCTTCTGGAGATGCTCGGCAAAGGCGTCCGCGCCGCGCTGATCCCACACGAGTTTCCAGCCTTTCCAGACTCCGGCGATGCCTTCCAAGAATCCCTGGTAGTCACCTTCCTTGAGCTTCGCCACGGACGGATCTTCCATCGCCTTGAGTTCTTCGAAATCGGAGCCCAGTTCTTCATCGCCAAAAATATCTTCGTCGCCATGTGGCATCCCGAACGCGATCGCCAACCGGCTGTCGAAGTCGATCAGGTAGCCCGCTTCGGCGAACGCCCAATCCATCAGTTCCGTGGTCTCGGAATATGTCTTCAATGCCTCGCTGGCGTGCTCCGGTCCGCAGGCGAAGTCGTAGGTGCAGGCCACAGCGGCCCATTGGTCTTCAAAGGCGGTGGCGAGGCCATTCTGGATGACGACGAAGTTGGCGCGATTTCCCATGTCGATGAAGAGTTGTATGAGATGTAATGACGTATCTAACAGAAATGTGAATGGTGTGTCAACGGTGTCGTATGGACCTGTGGCCGGTCGATCCGGGCTCCCAGAAGGAAAGGGCTCAATTCCTCCCGCGCTAGCGACCGTTGGCCAATCCCCCCCGCTTTTCACCCCTAGCGACCCGGCATTGAGGCTTGGCAAGACAAAGTATTCACATAGGTTTCCCGCCCCTCCCCGATCCCTGTATGGAACCGCCTCGTCGCCAGCTCCCGTTTTACGTCATCGGTCACAAGAATCCCGATACGGATGCGATTTGCTCCGCCATCGGGAATGCGGCCCTGCTCCGCATCACCGGTGAGCCGAATGCCATTGCGGCCCGTTGTGGCGAGGTGCCGGCGCGGACGGCTTGGGTGCTGGAAAAGGCGGGGATCGAGACGCCGCCGCTGGTGGCGGACGTCCGCACCTCCGCCGGCATGATCTGCCGCAAGGACGTGGTGCAGGTATCGTCCACGGATACCTTCCTCGTCGCCTATCGCCGGATGCTCGCCAGCGGTGTCCGCTGCGTGCCGGTGGTGGATGGCGATGGCTCGGTCCAAGGCATCTTGCGCTACCTGGATTTGCTGGAGTTGCTGGTTCCCGGTGATGGCAGCGGCCTGCAGGCCCGGACGGTGAATGTTTCCATCGGGAAGATCGCGACGACGCTCCAAGCTGAAAGCGTGGGCGCGGAAATGCCGCCCTGCGATGTGGAGGAGGAGCTGATCCTGCTCGTCGGTGCCTCATCCCAGAACACGGTGGACCGCCGCCTCAAGCAGGCGGGCAAGGAAGGGAATGTCGGCCGCTTTTTCGTGATCTGCGGTGACCGGCCGGTGGTGCAACACTACGCGATCGAAAACGGCGCTCGAGCTTTGCTCGTCACCGGCGGCAATGGCGTCGAGCAGTCCCTGCGCGACCTCGCCCGCAAGCGCGGCGTGATCATCCTGATGTGCTCGCAGGATACCGCGAGCTGCTCCACGCTGATCCGCTGCTCACGCACGGTCCGTCACGTGATGGACAAGGACTTCGCCACGGTCTCGTCAGGCGAGCCGGTCTCACGCATGCGGAAAAGCCTCGCGCAGTTGGAGCAGGATCTTTTCCCAGTCCAGGGCCTGCATGGAGAGATGATCGGAGTGCTCTCGAAGTCCGACCTCATCGACCCGCCGCGCACCCGGCTGGCCTTGGTCGATCACAATGAATTCGCGCAAGCCGTCACCGGTGTGGAGGAGTGCGAGATCGTGGAGGTCATCGACCACCACCGCTTGGCCGGTGACCTCGTCTCACGCGAGCCGATCCGTTTCCTCAATGAGCCGGTGGGCTCCACGTCCACGCTGGTCGCGAGAAAGTTCCGCCATCGCTATCTGGAGCCGGACAAGGGCACGGCGCTGTGCCTGTGTGCGGGGATCATTGCGGACACGCTTTGCCTCACCTCGCCGACCACGGCTGAGCTCGATCATGAAATGCTCGGCTGGCTGAGCGGGCTGGCAGGAATCGATCCTGCGACCTTCAAGTCCGAGTTCTTCGCTGTCGGTTCTCTGCTGGCCACCGGCACTCCGGAGGCGATTCTCAATGCGGACCGCAAGGAATTCGATGACGAGGGGGTGAAGGTGACTATCGCCCAAGTCGAGGAACTCGGCCTGCAAGCGTTCGAGCCCCGCCGCGAGGAGCTGGAGAAGGCACTGAAGACGCTAGCCGCCGAGAACCAGTATGAACTGGCGGTGCTGGTGGTGACCGACATCGCCGAGCACCACAGCGTGGTTCTTGCTGCCGGGAATCCGCGCTTCGTTGCGAACCTGCCGTATGCCCACATCGATGGTAGCCTCTACGATGCTCCCGGTGTGGTCAGCCGGAAGAAGCAGATCTTCCCGGCTGTGTGCCAAGCGCTGAGGAAGGCGGGGTGAGGGGAGTGTAAGCACCCGAACAGCTGGCCGTAACGGACCACTCCGCACTGTCACCAGTGCGCCTACGTTAGATGCATTCTACTTTCCTAGTCCGGCCACGATCGCGGCCACATTGTGGCGCATCATTGCTTCGTAGCTTTCCGCGGTGGAGCCGTCGGCGATGAGTGGCTGGCCGAGCTTGATGCCGGTGTCCTTGGTGAGGGCTTCGAGCATCTTTGGGTTCGATTCCTTCTCCGGGAAAATCGCTCCGACTTGACGCTCCTTGAGTTTGGCTACCAGCGCGGCCAGTTTCTTCGGGTCCGGCATCTGTTCGCGACTCATGCCCTGCACCGACACCGGCTCGAAGCCGTAGTCCTTGCAGAAGTAGCCGAAGGCCGCGTGGGCGGTGGCGAGGTTGCGCTTGTCGCGGGGGATGCGGGCGATTTCCTTGCGGGTCCAGCGCTCCAGTTCATCGAGCTTGGCCCGGTAGGCGGCGGCGTTCTTTGCATAGGTCTCTGCGCCGGCAGGATCGGCCTTGGCGAAGGTGTTCGCCGTGATGGTGGCCGCCCGGCGGAACAAGTCGATGGAGTGCCACCAATGGGGATCGATCTCATGCTCATGCTCGTGGTCATGAGCGGACTCGTGCTCATCATGGTCGTGTTCGCCTTCGATCGAGGGCAGGTCCTTGCCGATCTCGATGACCTGCGCCTTGGCCCCGACGATGCCGCGGAGTGACTCCATGTAGCTCTCCAGGCCCATCCCGGAGGCGAGGTAGAGCTTGGCGTCCCCGGCTTTCTGGAGGTCGGTCGCGACCGGCTCGAAATGATGGGGATCGCCATTCTTCCCGATGAGGTCCACGACCTCGACCCGGTCGCCACCCACTTGCTTCGCCAGATCGCCGATCAGCGGGTGAAGGCTGGCCACCTTCAGATCAGCGGCGGCCAGTGGCAGCGAGAGGAGTCCGGCAAATAGTGCTGTCAGGCGACGCATGGCGGTGACTGTGGAGCGGGGTGGTGTTCATGCAAGAAAATTGCGGTATTGAATCCTTGTGAACAACTTGAGGTTCAATCAAACGATCGTCAGAGTTTTGGAACCATCGCGCTATCGATTGATGTATTCTAAATCAAAGAGATACGAGATTCAATCAGTCGCTCCAATCAAGCGATGGATTCAGCTGTTTCTTGTGAATAACCGGTGAACAACGGTGAATGGAGGTGCCAACAGGCTACTTCTTGTCGTCCACTTTGATGTCGACGTCGCCGCTGGTTTTGTCGCGCTCGACCTTGATCCCGCCGCCGGGAGTCTGGATATCGAGGACTTTTTCCTTCCGGTGGCAGGCGGTAGCTGCAAGCAGGCTAGCGGTGGCGAGAAGCAGGGTGATGGGGCGGATGGGGTTTTTCATGGTGAGGATTTGGATCGTGGGTCGGCGGAAATGTCGCCCTTTCTCATGTTAGACCCGTTTTCGCGATCGCGCCAGTGGTTGAAGAAGATGGGTCCCGGAGGGGTGGCGGGCAGAACAGTACAGGGAGCATGTTTAACCCATCTGAATCTGTTCCCCACCGTTGACGCCGTCGGCTTTCCCCCCTGAAATGCGCGCCCCCGGCAGGATCCGGGTATGTATATGGACTATTCGCAGAAAATCGCCCGTCAGATCGCAGGCATTCCCCGCTCGGGAATCCGCGATTTCTTCGAGCTCGTCCAAGGCCGTGAGGGAGTCATTTCCCTCGGCGTTGGTGAGCCCGACTTTACGACTCCTTGGCATATTCGCGAAGCCGCCATCTACGCCTTGGAGAAGGGCCATACTTCTTACACTTCCAATTTGGGCCTTCCCGCGCTGCGCAAGGCCATCGCCCGCTACGTCTCGGATTTCTTCCACGTGGACTATGACGGTCTCACCGAGGTGCTGGTCACCGTCGGTGTTTCCGAGGCCATCGACATCGCCCTGCGCGCCTTGGTCAATCCGGGCGACGAGGTGATCTACCACGAGCCGTGCTACGTCTCGTACTCGCCCAGTATCGTGATGGCCTATGGCACCGCGGTCGGCGTTCACACCAAGAAGGACGATGGCTTCTCGCTGAAGCCGGAGGCGCTGGCCAAGGTGATCACGCCGAAGAGCCGGGTGCTGATGCTGAATTTCCCGACCAATCCGACCGGCGCGACCGCGAACCGCGAGGATCTGGAGGGCATCGCCAAGCTCTGCATCGAACACGACCTCTTCGTGCTGACGGATGAGATCTACAGCGAGCTGCGCTACGATGCGAATGAGGAGCATGTCTCCATCGCGTCGCTGCCGGGCATGAAGGAGCGCACGGTGCTGCTTCATGGCTTCTCGAAGGCTTTCGCGATGACGGGCTTCCGCCTGGGCTATGCCTGTGCGCCGCAGCCGATCACCGAGGCGATGATGAAGATCCACCAGTACTCGATGCTCTGCGCGCCGATCATGAGCCAGATGGCCGCGATCGAGGCGCTGGAGAATGGAGCGCCGGAAGTTGCGAAGATGCGCGATGCCTACCATCAGCGCCGCGATTTCCTGGTGAAGCGCCTGAACCAGATGGGCCTGAGCTGTCACTCGCCGGGCGGGGCCTTCTACGTCTTCCCGGATATCCGTGAGACGGGGCTTTCCTCGAAGGAATTTGCCATGCGCCTGCTGGAAGAAGAGGGCGTCGCCGCCGTTCCGGGCAGTGCCTTCGGTGTTTCCGGTGAGGGCTTCCTCCGCTGTTGCTACGCGACCGGCTTCGATGACCTGAAGCTGGCGATGGACAAGATGGAGCGCTTCGTCGGACGACTCTAACGAACTTCACCGGGGCCCGATTTCACATGGACGAAAATCCTGATCGGGCCCCGGCTTCCCAGCTTCGGATGGAGAACTCCGATGCCTGGGTGCGGGCCCAGATCGTGCCCTTCGGGGTCTTCATGGGGTTCCTGTTGCTGTTGCAGGTCTTCAGCAGCTTGTTTGGCTGGTCGCATCCCGCGGCGCCATGGTGGAGGCACTGGCCGGAGCAGTGGATCTATCCGCTGCAGACGCTGGTGTGCCTTGTCCTGCTGGCTCGCTGGTGGAAGTACTATGAATTCCGTTGGTCGTGGAAATGGTCGATCGCGGGCGTGATCTTCGGCGCGGTGGGCATTGGGTTCTGGCTGCTGCCGACAGTGATGTATGATCGCCTCGGGCTGACCGGGGAAACGACCGGTTTGCAGAAGTGGCTGGGGCTTGCGGCGCGCACGAAGGGCTTCAATCCCGCGGAGGCGTTTGGTGACGGCACGCCGGTCTTCTGGACGGCGCTGATCATGCGCTTCGTCCGCGCGGTCGTGGTCGTGGCGCTGGTGGAGGAGATCTTGTGGCGCTCTTTCATGATGCGCTTCTCGGTGGATTGGGAAGGGGACTACTGGAAGCGGCCCTTTGGCCAGGCCTCGTGGAAATCGTATGCGATCGTCACCGGGCTGTTCATGGTGGCGCATGCGCCGGTGGATTATGCCGGAGCCTTTGTCTACGGCTCGCTGACCTACCTGCTCTGCATCTGGAGCAAGAACCTCGGCGCCTGTGTGATCATGCACGGAGTGGCGAACCTGCTGATGGGACTGTTCGCGATCGCCTACGGGAAATACGGCCTCTGGTAGGGCCGGTGGCGATGCCCTGAATTCGATTGGCGCGGTGGCGAATCGTGGGGGAGAGTCGCGATAGATGGACGAGAACGCGAGCGAGGAAGAACTGCCGGACCTGGTGCCGGTCGGCGCGTGGCCATCGCTGGGTGAGGCGCAGGAACACGCGCTGGTGGTACTGGCGATGAATCTGGAATGCTGGATTTTTCCTGCCGCTGGCCAGTATGCGTTGCTCGCTCCTCCTGCCGAGGCACCGGGGATTCACCGGGAGTTCGCGCTGTATGAAAGCGAGCAGTCCGATCGGCGGGTGCGTATCGAGCCGCCGGTCTTTCCCGCGGGCATCGAACTCGCCTTGGTGTGGGCGCTTTCGCTGCTGGTCGTTTTCTGGTGGCAGGGGCAGGACCTCTCGCTGGTGGACCGCTTCTGCAATTCTAGCAAAGCGCTCGTCGAAGGTGGGGAGTGGTGGAGGTCTTTCACCTCGCTCTTCCTGCACGCGGATGCCGGACACCTGCTGTCGAACATCGGCATCGGCGGGATCTTCTGCGTGATGGTTGCCCATACGGTTGGCGCCTGGCGTGGATGGGCGCTCATCCTTGCCGGCGGAACGTTAGGAAACTTGGCTAATGCTTGGGCACGCTATCCCACGCCCTTCGAATCGATCGGGGCCTCCAGCGCGACCTTCGCCGCAGTCGGCATCCTGACCGGAGTGGCGACCTTGCGAGCGTGGCGTTTTCATTCATTGCGGGAGCTGCGGCCGTTGATGGTGCCCTTGCTGACCGGCCTGATCGTGCTCGGCTGGTATGGCAGTGGGGGCGACGGCCCGGACGCGGCGAGGACCGACGTCGCCGGGCACGTCGCGGGCTGGACGGGTGGTTTCTTGTTAGGAGCGGCGGTACAGAAATTCGAGCGGACGAAATCCACGGATATGGTCTAAGCTCCGGGCATGAGCATCATTACCGGCCGCGGCGACGATGGCGAAACCGACCTGCTTTTCGGTCGCCGCATTTCGAAGACCTCGCAGCGCATTGAGGTATTGGGGACGGTGGATGAGCTGAATGCCGCCCTTGGTCTGGCGCGTGCCGCGGGGGCGACAGAAGAGGTCGAGGCGATCATCGACCGGGTGCAGGACTTGCTGGTGGCCTTGATGGGGCAGTTCGCCTGCCTGTCGTGCGACGAGGAGCGCTATGTCAGCGCGGGGTATGCGCGGGTGACGGAGGCGGACTTGGAGTGGATCGAGACCACGGCGCGTGATTTCGAGGCACGGGGCATTGTTTTCAAAGGGTGGGCGCGGCCAGGTGTGGAGCATTCGATGGCGAGAGCCGGGATGGACTTCGCGCGGACCATCGCCCGCCGGGCGGAACGGGCGGTGCTGAAGCACCATGATGCGGGCGGGGAGGTGTCGACGATGCTTAGGCTCTTTTTCAACCGGCTGTCGGACCTGCTGTGGATTCTGGCGCGGGCGGCCTGAGGACAACCCACGTCGCGCCCCAGCCGCCGTCGGCTGCTGGATAGTGGAATTCTGCCACCTCCGGCAACCGTCGCAGCAGGGCATGGACGCCTTCCCGGAGAGTGCCGGTGCCTTTTCCATGGATCACCCGGACGCCGTGGATCCCGAGGCGCAGGCACTCCGAGAAATACTCCGGCAGCAGGTCCCGGATCTCGGACGGGCGGAAGGTGTGCAGGTCCAGCTCATTCGTCACCGGGACCGGATGGGGTTCATCATCATCCATGGGCCCGGGATTCTCAGCTCTACCGTGCAAAATGGCGAAGGGCGAAAGACGGCATGTAAGAGCAATTTTTACCTTTGCAAGCTAGGGGGGCTTCGCGTAGTTCTCCGGCCCGCCGGTGAAATGGTGGCCGTAGTTCAATGGTAGAGCCCCAGATTGTGATTCTGGTTGTTGCGGGTTCGAGTCCCGTCGGTCACCCCACCTCTTTCTTCGGGAGCCAAGCGGCTCCGGTTTGAAGAGGCGGAAACGGGTGGTTAAGCCGTATGGAAAGCCTCGAGAGTCGCCTCGGATACAAGTTTCGTAACTCGCTTCTACTAGCCGAGGCGATGACCCATCCGAGCCTCGCTTACGAGTCTCAACGGCCCCACTTCGATAACCAGCGCTTGGAGTTCCTCGGCGATGCCGTGCTCCAGCTGATCCTCACGGAGGACCTTTACCGGATGTTCCCGGATTTCCCGGAAGGACGTCTGACCAAGCTGCGGTCGCAGCTCGTTTCACGCCGGGCGCTCGCACGCTTCGCGCTGAGCATCGACCTCGGCAGCTATGTCCTGCTCGGCAAGGGCGAGGAAGCCACGGGTGGCCGTCGCCGGATGTCCACGCTGGCGGATGGCTTCGAGGCCCTGATCGGTGCCGTCTATCTGGACATCGGCTATACCGGTGCCCGTGATCTGGTGCTGCGGCTTTTCCAATCCGAGATCGAAGCACTGGCCGGCAGCCCGGAGGAGCGGAATCCCAAGGGCGAGCTTCAGGAGTGCCTGCAGGCGATCCATCCGCAGGCCCCCAGCTACCGCATGCTCGGCGAGAGCGGTCCGGACCATCGCAAGGTTTTCCAAGCCGAGGTTTCGTGGCGTGGCTTGGTGCTCGCGGTGGGGAAAGGGAAGAGCAAGAAGGAAGCAGAAGCCCGTGCGGCCGGAGAGGCGTTGCGGACGAGGCTGTGGGAGAAGGCTTGATTTGGAAGTGCCGATCCCGGCAATCCTTCAGACTTCCTCCATCGCGTGGATGGTGATCGCGTGCTCTTGGCAAAGCCGGAAGACGGTATCCCGCTCTAACAGCAAGGTCTTGTTCGCTTCCACGGTGATCGAACCCACGCTGGCTTCGATGCAGGTTTCGATCGTGAGCGGACCCACCACGGGAACGTCGAAACGGAAATCCTGGCTGGGCTTGGAGACCTTCACGAGCATCACGTCCTTGCCGCGGCCGAGTTCGCCGCCGCGCTTGATGCAGGCATTGGTGCCTTCGAAGGCCTCGACTGCGAGCACGGTGCCGTGGCGGACGACCACGGTCTGTCCGATGTCGAGGCGGCTGGTTTCCTTGGCGATCTTGAAGCCGTAGGTGGCGTCCTCGAGCTGGCGCTTTTTGAGGACCGGGCCGCAGACGTGACCGGCCTTTGGCAGCAGGTCTTCGAGGAAGGTGGTGGCCGGGAGCAGGTGGATGTGGTCCTTGGCCAGCTCGTCGGCGATCCCGCCGAAAAGCGACTCGGCATTCCGCTGCTTCAGGCGGGCCAGCAGCATCAGGGTCCTCAGGTCGGGGCGGAGGTCGAAGAGGTTCTTCGGCGCGATCTGGCCGACCATGATCGCCTCGGTCGCCTTCTGGGACTTGAAAAACTTGATCAGCTTGCCGAGCTGGCCGACGCGGAACCAACCGGAGGCGTCGACGAGGTCGAGGAATTCGGGCTTGGTTTCGCCCTCGAAAGCGGCGGCCACCAGACGGATATCCGGGCACTTCGCGCGCGCCGCGCGGGCGAAAGTCTCGGGGTATACGCCGTTACCTGCGATAATACCAATAGTGCGTGTCTCCGCCATGCCTCGAAAAAAAGGGGGTCCGGAGAGCACCCGTAGCGGCTGTGGGACTCGAACCCACACTCGTTAGAACTCGATTTTGAGTCGAGCGCGTCTACCAATTCCGCCAAGCCGCCCTTCGGTGTGCCGGGGAGAAAAGCGTGCCTGCCGCCGTGGCGCAAGCGGCAAGTTTTCAGGAAAGGCCGCGAAGGCCGTCCTTGGCGTCGCCGAGTTCGTGGGCTTGGACCCCGGCGGATTCCAGCATGTTGATCCAGAGTCCGCAGAGCGGGGTGCCGGGGTCGTAGACGACGTGCTTGCCGGTCTTCAGCCCGGCCTTGCTGCCGCCGGCGACGACGATCGGGACGTTTTTCGGGTCGTGGGAATTCCCGTCGCGGATGGGGGAGCCGAAGGCGACCATGGAGTGGTCGAGGAGGGTGGCGTCGCCTTCCTTGATCTCCTTCATGCGGTCGAGCATGTAGCTGTACTGCTCGACGTGCCAGCGATTGATCTTCTCGTACTGGTCGAGCTTCTTGATGTCGTTGCTGTGGTGGGAGAGGTCATGGTGGCCGCCATTGACGCCTTCGAGGAAGGAGAAGTTCCGGCCGGTGACGTCGTTGCCAAACATGAAGGACGAGACGCGGGTCGAGTCGGACCAGAAGGCGAGGACCATGAGGTCCATCATGATGCGGCAGTGTTCGCCGTGGTCGAAGCGGGTGATCGCGTTGAGTTCGTCCTCGCGGCTGGCCTTGCCCATGGCGTTTGAGATCCGCTTGTCGAGTGCGTCCATTTTCTTGAGCAGCTCGGGCGGGAGGTTTTCGCCAGCGCCGAGTGAGGCGGCTTCGGCTTCGATGCGGCGTTCCACTTCACGGACGGATTCGAGATATTGCTCCAGCTTCGCCTTGTCGGAGCTGCCGAGCTTCGACTGCAAGCGCTTGGCGTCCTGGCTGACCAGATCGAGCACCGACTTGTCATCGGCGGCTTGCTTCTCGCCGCCCTTCGAGCGGGTGCGGAAGAGACGGTCGAAGGCGACGCGGGGATTGATCTCGCAGGGCAGGGGGACGGTGGAGGTCTTCCAGGAGATGTGGGAAGCGTAGAGGCGGGTGTAGTTGACGTTCGTGTCGATGCCCGTGGCGACCGGTTCCGTGCCGAGTTCCAGTGAGGGGAGCTTGGTGTCCTTCCCGATCTGTTGGGCCGCGATCTGGTCCATCGAAGTGGCACCCGCGGCAATGTCGGAGCCGGTGGTCTTGGTGATGGTGGTGCCGGTCAGCCAGCCGCCGGTCTTCACGTAGTGACCGTCGCCGCTGAAGGACGCCTTGTTTTGAAGGCCGGTGAGGATGAGTAGGTCCTCGCGGTGTTTCTCGATGGGCGAGAGGATGGGAGAGAGCTTGAACTTGGAACCTTCACCCTCCGGCGTCCAGCGGTCCGCGCGCACGCCGTTCGGCATGTAGAGCAGCGCGATCCGGATTGGCAGCGAGCCTGACGTGCCCGCTGCCATCAGGGGGCGCATGGCATCGAGGAATGGCAATGCAAGCGTGGCCCCGGCGCCGCGTAGGAAGCTGCGGCGAGGCATGAGCCATTTGTGGGATTGGATATTCGCCATGGGGGAATCGTGGTTAGCGTTTCGCGCTGCGGTTCTGGAAAGGATAGGACTCGATGACGGAAAGAATCAGCGTCTGCATCTTGAGGTCATCCTGGCGGAGTTTGGCGACGAGGTCGGTGATGACCGGCTCGTCGTAATATTCCAGCGGACGCCCCAAGGCGTAGGCTAGCATCTTGCGGCAGAGGTTGCGGAGGAAAAGTTCGTCCGAGGAGAGCAGGAGCTGCTTGAGTTCCTTTGGGGTTGAGAAGGAGACGTTGCCGGGCAGGGTGGCCTTGGAGTCGATGGGGTTGCCGTTCGGGTCCTTGGTGCGCCAGCGGCCGATGGCATCGAAGTTCTCCAGCCCGAAGCCGAGGGGATCGATCTTCTCGTGGCAGCCGGCGCAGGAGGCTTTGGTTCGATGCACTTCCAGGGTCTCACGGAAGGAAAGTCCTTCGGTGGATTTGTCGTCTCCGGGAAGCACGCCGGCATCGGGTGGCGGAGGTGGAGGCGGTGTTCCTAACAAGGTGTCGAGGATCCACTTGCCGCGCTTTACCGGGCTGGTGCGCAGCGGCATGGAGGTGGCGGTGAGGATGGCGGCCTGGCCGATCACGCCGCCGCGATTTGGATCTGTTAGGGTGACGCGCTGGAATTGGGAACCGGAGACGTCGGGGATGCCGTAGTGCTTGGCAAGTTCGGCATTCGCGAAGGTGTAATCCGCATTCAGGAGTTCCGACGCGGGGCGATTGGCGTGGACGAGGTAATTGAAGAACTCAACTGACTCCCGATACATCGCCACGCGCAGGCTTGGGGTGAAGGTGGGGAAGCGGGTCGCATCGGGAGCGGAGACTTCACGCAGGTCATCGAAACCGAGCCACTGTCCGGCGAAGTGGCGGGAGATCGTTTCCGAGCGCTTGTCCTCTAACATCCGCAGTGCCTCGGCTCGCAAAGTGGCGGGATCGGAGAGCTTGCCTTCGTCGGCGAGCTTGAGCAGGCGGCGGTCGGGCATCGAGGCCCACAGGAAATAAGAGAGACGCGTGGCGAGTTCGAAGTCATCGATCTTCCACTCGGTCTTGTCCGGTTGATCGGCTTCGATGCGGAACAGGAACGATGGATGAATGAGCAGCGCTTGGAGCGATGGCTTGAGCGCTTCCTCGTAGGTTGCTCCGGCAGCGAGCTTCTTCTCGAACAGCGCCAACATTGGCGCGAGGTCTTCATCGCTCACGCGACGGCGGAAGGCGAGTGAGGCATGGCTGAGCAGCACGGTTCGCGCCGCCTTGGCGGGAGGCAGCTTGTCACTGGGCTTTGCGATCAGCACGCGGTCGAGTTGCTTGGGATCTTCGTAGATGGCGGTGACGATCCGCTTTGCCGCGCTGAGATACTTTTCCATCAGCGCGGGCTGCACGAACATCGCGTCGCCGACATTATCGAAGCCCTCGCCGCCCGCGCCATCGGCCGGGAAGTCCTTGCCCGGTTGGAAGTCGATGCCGACCAAGTCGCGGACGGTGTAATTGTACTCGTTGCGATTGAGCCGGCGCACCGTTGGCCGTCCGGGATTGCGGGGGAAATCGCCGGCATCGAGTTTCTTCAGTGTGCCGCGGATCTGATCCACGAGCAGCTTGCGCTCGGCGTCGGAGGGGAGGACGTCCTCGTCATCGGGAGGCATGTCGCCGGACTCGACTTGCTTGGCAATATTTTCGAGAAAGCGATGGTTCCGGAAGGCCGCTTCGGTGGAGGTCAGGTGATGGGTCTCGACCCCGCCCTTCTGCTTCTTCTCGCCGTGGCACTCGAAGCAGTATTTGGAAAGCAACGGCGTCGCCTTGTCCGCGAACTCGTCGGCAAGGGCCGGCGAACACAGGGCAAACAGCAACGCGAGGGAGCGACGGACGGGCATGAGGCAGTCCGACAACGTGGCCGCACAGCCCGGACTTTCAGCAGGATTGTCCCGGGTGCATCACGGTGTCCCGAGCTTCGTCAAAGCCACGAGGTCCGACCACGTCTGCCGCCGCGATTCGCTCCAGCCGGAGAAGTCCGGTTGGCTCTCCGGGTTCGCTTTCAGCCAAATATCGAAGGCTTGGACAAGGTATTCGCCGCGCCGCTCCGGGTCGAAGCGATCCACCCAATCCAGGGTCTCAGTCAGGGATGAAGCTGCCTGGCCCCGGACATACTCGCTGGTGGCCCAGCTCGCGTCTTTGCCTGACAAGGACTCGATCCAGGCACGGCAGGCGGCAGGATCGGTAGTGGCCCATTCTTTCGCGATGATGGTCGCGGACGAAGGTCTCTGTCTTTCCGACACCGACGCGAGTTTCTCTTGAGCGGCCTTTTCGCGCTGATCTGCCGGAACTTCCGCCCATTCCTTGGCCGTGATCGTGACCGCTTCGAAGGAATTTTCCGGCAGGTAGCTGACGTAGCTGGAATTCCGGAAGCCGTCCGGGTCCAGCTTCCTCCAGAGCCGGAGCAAGGTCTGGGCGTGGGTCTCCGGGCCTAGTGTGAAAGGCTTGGTCGCGTCGCGGGTTTTGAGCACCTCGATCATCTCCGGGGGGAAGGCCTGCATGGCTCGTTCGACCAGCCGCGGGTCGGTGAGGGTGTCTTCCCAACGATCGTCGTGTGAGGAGAAGCCACCGCGTTTCAGGAAAACCTCCATGCCGAGCTTGGGGTCTTCCCGGAGCAGCCACCCGGAGATCAGGTTGAGGTCGGCGAATTTCAAGCCGGGTGCGTCGAGATTCTTCGCCTGCTCGATGGAATAGTCATCGAAGAAATCTTTCCCCCGATCCGGAGGGCGGGCTTCCAACTGGGCAAGCGTCCATGCCTTGAGCCCTTCGGGATCCCGCCATGCCCATGCCGGACCGATTTGTTGGAAGGCCGTTTTCCATGCCGGCTTCGACCGGAACTCCTGCCATGCCCAAGCGATCGCCGCTTCGGGATCCTGGGATGCCCAGCGAATGAGCAGGGCCTTGGCGGATAGGGTCAGCTCTCCATCGCGAGTGGTCTGGATGGATGAGAGGGCGGAGAGAATTTCGGTGGATGGAATCCTTTCGAGACGCAGGGCCGCCTGTAGCTTCTCTCCGTCCGACTTCGCGTTCTCGATGGCTGCGACGAGGGCATCCAGTTCGTCTCGTCGCCATGGCTTCGCGGCGGGTTCAGGGACTGCGGCGGCGACGGGCTCCGCTGGCGTGCCCGGCCAAAGCACGATCCAGCCAATGGCGGTCACCGCGCAGGTGGCCAGGAAGACCGCTGCGGATTTCGCTCTCATGGGGTGGTCTTCGCGAGCTGTTGGAGTTCTTCGCGAATTGCCGCCGGGAGATCCTTGCGCTCCAGGATGCCGGGCACGTCGCCGGGGATTTGACATTGCAGGCGGCGGAAGGCGCCGCGGCAGATTTCCCTGGCAGATTCCTGGTCGCTCAGGCGCGAGGCCAATTCGATGATCCGGGCGTAGGGCGTATCGCCGACGACCCATCCGGTCACCGGGCCGGCGTATTTGCCGAGCCTTTCGTGCAGAAGATCGTCGAAAGAGGTCTCGGTCTGGTGGTCGTCGATCCACGCGAAGGCCCGCTTGAGGTCTCTTTGGTCGAGAAGCGCGGTGGCGACGGCATTCAGCACCTCGCCGCGCGAGAGGCCGGCGGCGATGCCGGATTCGATGAGTTGTCGTTCGTTCAGCGCCAAGGGTTCGACGGGTTCGGAATGGCTGGTGTAGCCGCCGCCTGCCATGGGGGTATTGTGGGTATGCCGATGGCGCACTCCGAGTTCTCCCAGTTCGCGGGCGAAGTGGTCGGCGGGTGTCATCATGGACTCCAGTTGCGCGGCCTTCTCCGGCTGGTCTTCGAGGGTCTTTTGCCAGATGATGGCGGCAATGGAGCATCCGAACGCCCGGTCGTTCAGCTTTTGGGTCTCGCGGAGCATTTCATTGAGCCGCGTGGGATCAATATTGTGCCACGCGTTCATGTAGGGATTAGCACCTGTTAGAGCGATCAAGGCGCGCCGTCTCATGGCTTCGTCGGGCAACGAGGCGATGAAGGAAAAGGCAGCGTTCGCGCTTTCGTGGAGGAGCACTTCATCGGCAATGCTCATCGCCAGGAACTCACCGAGAGTGGAGTCAAAGGCTTCTTTCCGCAGGGCCGCGGCTTGCCAATGGTCCACCAGCCATGCGCGGGATGCGGAAAGATCGGCATACATCCACCGATCGAAGATGTTGTTGATCAGGTTGGTGCCTCGCGCCTTGTCCACGTCATCCCATAGCGGATGCTCGATCATGAAGGTCAGCGCGGCGTCCGGGTCTGACTGAACCCACCGCTCGAGCAGCAGGTTGAAGCAAACTGCTTGCTCGGCGGTGGTCAGCTTGTCATGGGCTAGGGAAAAGAAAGCGGGGAGCTCGGTAATCGATATCCGCTCCAGGGTCGCACGTAGTTTCAGCGTCGTGAGCGAGTGCTTCGGGCCGGCTTGGATCCGCTTGATCTCGGCGATCAGGTCTTCGTTGTTAGTTGGCTGTGAGGCTGGGCGAGGTACCGCTTTCGTGGCCAGAGATGGCGAAGCGGGCGGGGGAGAGGCTTGATCCCGGATCGCCAAGGCAGTGCCGGCGATCAATGAGGTGGCGAGCACTCCGCTGATAACCGGTATCAGCCAGTCCGCTTTCCATGAGGCTCCCGTGAGAGGGGCGGATTGGAACGCGTGAGTGGCGACTTGGGTCACCAGCGAGGCGGGAACGGGTGTGGTTCCAAAGCTCGCCATGGTGGTGCCGAGCGAGGCGCTGCCGACGGCGATGCCGCGCTTCCGCAGGGTGGCGGCGAGTTGGTCGAGGGCGCGGGTGACACGCTTGCGAGCTGCTTCTTCGGTGGTGCCGAGGGCTGAGCCGAGTTTCCGGAAATCGTGCCCTTCGAAGAAGCGGAGCACGAGGGCGTCGCGGGCTGGGGAGGGCAGGGAAAGCATCGCCGCGTCGACTTCACCGCTGAGGGCTTCGCTCGCGAAGGATGTTTCGGTTTGTGACGGGTCCATCATGCTGGCGGCGACGAGTTCCCGCTGGCGGCGGCGGCTTTCGGTTCGGGCGTGGTTCGCGGCACGCCGGCAGGTTTGCCGGTAGAGCCAGGCGGACAGGATGACATCGCCAAGACTGCCTGCTTTCCTCGCCAGCAGTGTGAAGACTTCCTGCATCACATCCTGCGCCGCGGCACGGTCACCGCCGAGCATCCGCAGTGCGGTGCCGTAGACGACCGGCGAGTGCAGGCGGACCAGCTCACGGAAGGCCCGTTCCGAGCGTTCGCGGGCGAATTCACCCAATAGCCGTTTCGTCTCATCCGCCATCATCGCCTGAAAGACACCGCAGGTGGGCGGGACCGGACAGGAAATTTTCGGCGGGGTCGAAGCGTTCGGTCAGCTCGAGCTTGTCTTCACCAGCAGGCCCTTTTCCCGGGCGGTGCGCAGGACCGAGGCAAAGATCCAGCCAGCGAGGGAAAGGTAAACGGCATTCAATCCGAGGCCGATGAGGAAATGTCGAAGGTCGAAGCCGCCGTGCCCGATCGCGCCGCGCATGCCTTCGAAAACATGCGAGGGCGGGAAGAGCGAGGCGATCGCCTGCATCCAGCCGGGCAGTGCGCTCATGGGGTAGAAAACGCAGGCGAAGGGCTGGATCATGAAGGGCAGGGCCCATGCCAAGGACTCCGCGCCATGGCCCCAGCGCAGGATCAGGGCGATCGAGAGAATTCCGAGCGCCCAGCCGAAGATCATCAGGTTCGCGTAGTAGGCGATCACCCCGAATTTGAACTGGAGCAGGTTGAACGAGTAGGCGGAGTAAGCCACGATCGTGAGGACGATGGCGGTGATGCCGACGCGCAGCAGTCCCACGCCGAAGGTGGCGGCGATGTAGTCCGTCATCCGGACCGGGGCGGCGAAGATATTGAGCAGGTTGCGGGTCCAGACGTCTTCCAGGAAGGAAATCGAGACCCCCTGTTGGGCCCGGAACAGGGCATCCCACAGCATGATGCCGCCGATGAGGAAGGTGATGTAGTGCGGGAAACTTTTCCCGCTGGCTGCCATTTGCCCGCCGCTGCCGGCCTCCTGCAGGAACTTCGTGACGAAGCCCCAGACCAGCAGCTGTACCAGCGGCCAGAAGAACAGCTCGAAGGCCCGCATCGGGTTCTTCGCGTAGAGGAGCACGTAGCGGGTCAGCAGGGCTCGGATGACGGACGGGCGGAACATGGGGCGCGGGGCGGCGCAATGTGTGCCTGCGGAACCGTATGACGCCAATGGAAAAGCCGCGGGGCGTTCTTTCGATAAGATCGAACTTGTCTCCCCGTAGATCGCCCGCTCCGATTGGAAGCCTAGACCTAATTACCCATGAAATTCATCCGCCCGCTCGCGCTCCTTTCCCTTTCCCTGGCATCTGCCGTTCATGCGGATCCCATCCCTGAAAATCTCCGCCAGGCAGGCTGGTTTATCGGTGCCCAAGCCTACACGTTCAAGGAGTTCTCTGCCTTTGAAGCGATTGCGAAGACCAAGGAAGCCGGCGGGAACATGATCGAATTCTTCCCGGGCCAGACCATGAAGCCGGGCTCGGACGTGAAGGTCGGCCACACGATGCCGGAGGCGGCGATGAAGGAACTGCTCGCCGAGTGCGAGCGCCAGGGCGTCAAGCCCGTGAATTACGGCGTGGTCGGTGCCGGGAATGCCGAGGAGGTCAAGGCCATCATGACTTTTGCCAAGAAGATGGGCCTGTACTCGATCTGCACCGAGTCGACCGAGCAGGTCGCCGCCTGGGAAGCCGCCGCCAAGGAGTTCGACATCAAGGTCGCCTTCCACGAGCACGGCGGCTCGATGAGCAACCCGAAATACAAGGTCTGGAATCCGCTCTATATCCGCGGGGTGGTCGAAAGCCGGGATCCTCGCGTCGGTGCCTGCGCTGACCTGGGACACTGGTGCACCTCCAATCTCAAGCCGGTCGAGTGCCTGAAAATTCTCGAGGGCCACATCGTCAGCGTCCACCTCAAGGACAAGGAAAAGAATGGCAATGCCCAGGTCGTGGTCGCGGGCAAGGGCGTCGTGGACGTCGCCGCCTGCCTGGAAGAGCTCAAGAGACAGAAATTCGACGGTCACATTTCCGTGGAACACGAAGCCGACTGGAAGGACAGCGTGCCGCAGGTGAAGGCCGACATCGACTTCGTGAAGTCCCATCCGAAATAGGATCCGCGCCCGGAAGGGAAGCCAGACGCCGCCGGTGGATGGCCGGAATGTTTCAGGAGGAGGCCCGCCGAGGGTCTCCTCTTCGTCTTGTACTCGTTGGTCCCGTGGCGCTGGCGAGCGTCGTGGGAATGCTTGGCCGGGTATGTGCACCCTACTCATTCGTGGCAGGGAAATTCCTCGCGGCCCTTTGAGGCCCCGGATAGATCGCAAGGCGCTCCTTCGTTCCGATTCGCCACATGATCCGTCCTTCGACCCTCCTGCCAGCTTCCCTGTGCGGCTCGTTTTCCCTGCTGCTCGCGGCTACCTCGATGGCGGCGACGTTGCCGCCTGGATTTGCCGAGACCAAGGTGGCCGATGGGCTCAACCCGACGACGATGACCTTCGCGCCGGACGGGCGGCTGTTTCTCTGTGAAAAGCACGGGAAACTGCGGGTGATCGAGGATCAGAAGCTGTTGCCGGAGCCCGCGCTGGACATCAGTTCCCAGATCGATGCCTGGAACGAACGAGGGTTGCTGAGCGTGTGCTTCGATCCGGACTTCGCCCGGAACGGCTGGATCTACGTTTACTACACCCACAACCGCGAGCCGGAGAAGAAGGATCACACCGCCAGCAACAACCGCGTGAGCCGCTTCACCCTCAAGGGGAATGTGGCGGACGTACGGAGCGAAAAGGTGATTTGGGAACTCAACAACCTTTCCAAGACCGGCTGGCACAATGGCGGCGGCCTGGTCTTCGGCAAGGACGGCAAGCTCTACTTGAGCACCGGCGAGAACGCCAAGGATGCGAACGCCCAGGACGGCACCAACCTGCTCGGCAAGCTGCAGCGGATCAACAAGGACGGCTCCATCCCCGAGGACAATCCTTACTACAAGGAGTTCGAGGGGAACAACCGTGCGATCGTCGCACTCGGGCTGCGCAATCCCTTCAGCCTCTCCGTGCAGCCCACGACCGGCCTGATCTATGTGAGCGATGTCGGCGCGACCTACGAGCAGATCGAGGGATACGACAGCAGCGTGGCACCAGTTGCCGTGAACTACGGCTGGCCGGGCATCGACGGACGGTCGAAGAACCAGAACAAGCCGAAGGGATACCGGGAGCCAGTTTATCCGTATGATCATGGTCGCGACGATGGTCTGGCCCTGTGTTCCGGGGGATTTTACAATCCAGCCAAGCCCGGTGCGGGAGCGTTTCCCAAGGAATACACCGGCAAGTTCTTCTTCGGTGATTACAAGGGCTGGATCAAACTGATCGATCCCGCGAAGCCGGAGGTGCGGGAGGATTTTGCCAAGGATATCAATCGTGCGTTGGACGTGGAGGCTGCTCCGGATGGGACGCTCTGGTACATCTCCCGCGGGGGAATTCCGGGTGGTTCGGACGAGGCGAATAGCGCCAGCACCAATGGCTCGCTGTGGCGCGTGCAGTGGACCGGCGGAGGCCAAGCGGCCAAACTCGCGGTGATCCAACAGCCGGCGAATGCGAATCTGGGAGCGCCGCTCGGAGTGGTGAAAGTCGCGATCCAGGACTCGACCGGCAAGACGATCGAGACGGCCAATGACACGGTCACCCTGACGCTCGATGGGGGAGTGCTCACCGGCGCTACCAAGATCGCGGCGGTGAACGGGGTGGCGACGTTTCCAGCGCTGGCAATTGGCAAGCCGGGGCGTGGCTACACGCTGCGAGCGAGCAGCGGCAGTCTGGCTGCGGCGAGCAGCAGCACGTTCGATATCGCGGATCAACTCGCCGCTCCGGCGATTGCACCAGCCAGTGGCAAGTTCACCGGGCCGGTGTGGGTGCGGATGTCGAATTCCACGCCTGGGACGACGATCCGGTTCACCACTGACGGGAGTGCTCCGGGGGCGAGTTCGCCGGCTTATACCGAGCCTTTCCAAGTCAGCTCCGGCACAACGACGATCAAGGCCATCGTTCAGAGGCCCGGTCTAACCGATAGCTCAGTGACCAGTTCGAGCATCGCGATCTCTGGCAACACGGCTTATGGCCTCGACCTGCGTCCGCCTGTTAGTGGACTGAAGCTGCCGGCTACCGCAGGGGAAGGACTACCGCCGACGCTTTCGGCCACCGGCATCTTCTCAGACAAGAATCTTACTCCCAAGGCGGGAGTGGTTCCGTATTCGCTCAATAGTCCTGCATGGGCCGATGGCGCGGAAACACAGCACTGGGTGATCCTGCCGGAAGCGGGGAAGATCGGTTTTGCTCCCACCGGGGAATTCAAGTGGCCGGGTGGCACGATCTTCCTCCAGCACTTCGAGATCGTGACCAACCAGGCGACCAAGGCACGTCGCCGGCTTGAGACGCGGGTGCTGGTTTTGGATGCGACTGGCAGCTTCGGCTATGGAGCGACCTATCGCTGGCGACCGGATCAAAGCGACGCGGATCTGGTCGATGCCGCAGGCAAGGACGAGGTGCTGAAGATCACCGATGCCTCGGGCCAGACCAAAGAGCAGGCTTGGAGCTATCCTGGCAGCGGATTGTGCTTCATGTGCCACACGCCGAATGCGGGTTTCGTGCTCGGTCCCAAGGCTCGCCAGCTGAATGGCGAGCATGCCTATCCGGGTGGTCGGAAGGACAACCAGCTCCGCACGTGGAGCTACCTGCAGATGTTCACGGAGGCCTTGGATGAAAGTGCGATCGCAGGGTATGCGCGCACCTGTCGTGTCGATGACAAAAGCGCTTCGTTGGAGGATCGGGTTCGGTCCTACATTGATGGCAACTGCGCGCAGTGCCATCGGCCTAACGGAACCGGTGCACTATGGGATGCGCGTTTCGATACGCCGCTTGCGAAGCAAGGTCTGATTAATGGCGAGGTGCGCAACACTTTCGGCATCGAGAACGGAAAGGTGGTCACTCCCGGCGACTTGGAGAAGTCACTGCTTCATCGCCGGGTGAGTTCCACCTCGCTGGCAGAGCAGATGCCGCCGCCACCGGTGGCGAGGAAAGTGGTGGATAGTGTGGCGGCCGATGTGATTGCCGAGTGGATCCGCTCGCAGGACTCCAAGTAAGGAGTTTGGTCACTGCACGGGCCCGCCGCGGGCGATCTTGATGAAGACGTCTTCCAAGTCGTCTTCCTGGAAGTGCCTGGTGATCTCATCAGGCGTTCCTGCTGCCAGGATTTTGCCGGCGTGGAGGAAGAGCACGCGGTCGCAGACTTCCTCGATGTCCCGCATGTTGTGCGAGGTGTAGAGGATGGCCGGGTGGCGTTCCTTTTGGACGTGACGGACCAGCTTTCGGACCTTGTCGGCGATGTCCGGGTCGAGCGAGGCGGTCGGCTCGTCCAGGAGAAGTAGATCGGGATCGTTGAGCAGGGCCTTGGCGAGATTGACGCGGGTGGATTCACCGGCGCTGAGCTGGCCGGTGGGTTTCTCGGCGAGCTTTGAGATTTCGAGCAGTTCCAGCAGCTCGGTGACCTTCTGTTTCGGCTTCGGCACCGAGTAGAGGCGGGCGAAGATCTCCAGATTGTGACGGACCTTCACGTTGCCCGGCAGGGTGGCGTAGGTGGTGCAGAAATTCGCGCGCTGGAGAATTTCCAGCCGGTGCTTCTGGAGGTCCATGCCGAAGGCCCGGATCGCCCCGCCGGTTGGGGTGATGAGGCCGAGGATCATGTTCATCAGGGTGGTCTTGCCGGCGCCGTTCACGCCCAACAGGCCGACGGTTTCCCCGGCGCAGACCTTGAAGGAAACGCCGTCCACCGCGGTGAAGTCGTCGAACTTCTTCACCACTGCATCGACATCCAGAATCACTTCGGCCACGGGCCGGAGCATCGGGCGGATTTTTTCGGCGTCCAGCATTCTCCGATGGGGGAGAATCATTGCACAAAGATGCAATATTTTGCGGAAAGGCTGCTCTTATCGGCCACGTTTTTGTTCATCGGAGATGAAACCCAAGATGCTCCTCAAAGTCCTATTGTTTCTAACGGCGATCGCCGTGTGCCCTTCCTTTGCTCGAGCCCAGGAAGCTGCGAAGCCTTTCAAGGTCGCGGCTTTCTACACCGGCAAGGAGGATCAGGCGCACATCAGCTTCATGAAGGAGGCGAACGAGTGGTTTCCGGCGATGGCCAAGGAACACGGTTTTACTTATGAAACGACGAACGATTGGAAGAAGCTGAACGCCGGTTACCTCGCCGATTGCAAGGTGGTGGTTTTCCTCGATACGCGGCCGGAAGGTGCGGAGCAGAGGCAGGCTTTCCAAGAGTATATGGAGAAGGGTGGGGCGTGGATGGGGTTTCATTTCGCGGCCTTCGCGTTGAAGGACTCCGCGGTGAAGCCTGATTGGAGTTGGTATCACGATACCTTCCTCGGCTCTGGCGAATATGGGAGCAACACGTGGCGACCGACTTCCGCGGTGTTGAAGGTGGAAGCGCAGGATCACCCGGCGCTGAAGGGCTTGCCGGGGACTTTCAAGTCGGCACCCAACGAGTGGTATCGCTGGAAGAAGAACCTGCGCGAGAATCCGGACATCACTGTGCTGCTTTCGATCGATCCCTCCAGCTTCCCGCTTGGCACCGGTCCGAAGCCGCATGAGATCTGGCACGAGGGCGACTACCCGGTGGTATGGACGAACAAGAAGTACCGCATGGTCTATTTCAACATGGGCCACAACGACATCGACTACGAGGGCAAGACCAACAAGGAACTGTCCTTTACGTTCAAGAATGAGGTCCAGAACCAGCTCGTGCTGAATAGCCTGCTTTGGCTTGGCGGGAGGACTGAGAAGTAATGATCACTCCCATGCGCCTCTACGCCTCAACACTACTCGGGATCCTGCTGATTTCTCATACGCTGGCTGCGGATGAAAAGGAGCCGCGCTCGACCGTGGAGCCAGTAGCGATCCACGCGAACCAAGTGGTGTATGATCAGAAGGCTCCGAAGGTCGCGGTGGTGGAGGCTGCGGAACCTTTCGCGGAGGGCGCGCGTTTCCGGATCGTGGGGGAAAAGGGGAAGGTTTTTGAAGGGCCTCTCGCGGGCGGGGTGAAGTGTGAGGACTGGTTCGCGGGGCGGAATTTCTACCGGGTGGATTTTTCGGTTCTAACAGAAGTGGGGAAGTTTCACATCGAGATCGAAGACAAGAGCAAGAGCTGGAGGTCGGCGGATTTCGAAGTCGGTGAGCAGGCGCTGGCGAAGCTTGCGATTCCGGCGGTGACCGGGTTTTTCAAGCACCAGCGAGCGGACTCGAAGGAGGAGTTGGAGGCGGACAAGCAGCTGCTGCTTCATGGCAGCGACAAGCGCGTGGATCTGCGTGGCGGTTGGTGCGATGCCTCGGGCGATGTCAGCAAGTATTTCTCCCACCTCGCCTACACGCACTACATGTGCCCGCAGCAGACGCCGATGGTCGTATGGTCGATGGTGAACACGTTGGAGACGGCGGGGCCTTTGTTAGAGAAGATCGGTGCGAAGGATGCCCTTCAAGAGGAGGCACTGTATGGGGCGGAATACCTGCTGCGCTCGCTTTCGCCCGAGGGTTATTTCTACATGACCGTCTTCAGCTACTTCAAGAAGGACGCTGCGGAGCGTCGTGTGGTGGGCCTGTTGGCGGATAGCAAGACGACGAACGATTACCAGTGCGCTTTCCGTGATGGCGGGGGGATGGGTATCGCGGCCTTGGCTCGCGTTTCGAAGTGGAAGAAGGATGCGGGCTATCTGGAAGCGGCGGAGCGGGCCTTCGCTCACTTGCAGGTGAACAACCTGAAGTACGCCGACGACCATAAGGAGAACATCATCGACGACCACTGTGCGCTGATGGCGGCCACCGAATTGTGGATCGCCACGGACAAGCCGGAGTATCGCGATGCGGCGCGGGATCGCGCTGGCAAACTGATCAAGCGTCAGAGCCCCGACGGCTACTTCATCGCCGATGGGGGCAAGCGTCCTTATTGGCACGCTTCGGATGCCGGACTGCCGGTGCTCGCGCTTATCCGCTATCTGGACAAGGAGACGGACAGCGGAGCCTGTGAACAGGCGCTCGCGGCCATTCGCGGTTTCCTCGACTACCAGCTCCGCGTCACCGGCAAGACGGCGAATCCTTTCGGTTATGCGCGGCAGTCCTTCCTTTTCCGGAACGAGGTGAAGGATGGCTTCTTCATCCCGCACGAGAATGAGAGCGGGTGGTGGTGGCAGGGGGAGAATGCCCGGCTCTCGTCACTCGCTGCTGCGGCGATCACCGGCGGCCGGCTGGTTTATCCTGACAAGGCGGCGCCCTATGGCGTGAAGCCGGAGCTGGGACGTTTCGCGGCGGATCAGGTGGCGTGGATTCTCGGCGGGAATCCCTACGATGTCTGCTTCATGTATCAGTATGGGAAGACCAACGTGCCCTACATGAAGGCGATGTTTGGCCACGGTTCCGGGCGAGGGGGGATTTCCAACGGGGCCACTGGCAAAAATGCCGATGGCTCAGGCATCGAGTTCCATTTCCACGCCAACGGCAATGAGTGGCGCTGGACCGAGCAGTGGATTCCGCACTCCGCGTGGTTCCTGCAGGCCGTCACTGCCATGTCCAACTGACCAAGCTCAAAGATCCATGAAGACCCTTCTCACTGCCGCAGCGCTTTTCCTCACCTCATTGCTTCCCACCGCCCGGGCGGAGGAGACGCCCCGATTCCGTGCCGTGGTCATCGCGGAGAAGGACGGGAACCACGGACCTTTAGTCACCGCAGCACTGGAGTGGCTGAAGGTTACCGCTGAGAAGGAGCATTTCGCCTTCGATGTGTTCGAGGAGCCCAAGGGCTTCAACAAGGAGTTCTTGGCCAAGTATCAGGTCTTCATCCAGCTGAACTATCCACCCTATCGCTGGAGCGATGAGGCCAAGGCCGCGTTCCAAGACTACATCGAGAACGGCCGCGGTGGCTGGGTGGGGCTGCACCATGCGACCCTGCTTGGCGAGTTCGACGGTTACCCGATGTGGCAGTGGTTTTCCGACTTCATGGGCGGGATCCGCTTCAAATCTTACATCGCCAAGCGCGCCTCCGGCACGGTCGAGGTGGAGGCGGGGGATCATCCTTGTTTCAAGGGGCTGCCCAAGACCTTCACCATCGATGAGGAGGAATGGTACACTTACGACAAGAATCCCCGGCCCAATGTCCAGATTTTGGCCAAGGTGGACGAGGCCTCCTACAAACCGGATTCCGAGATCAAGATGGGCGACCATCCCGTGGTTTGGTCGAACCCGAAGATGAAGGCCCGGAATGTGTACATCCTCATGGGCCACCACCCGACGCTGATCCAGAACGAGAACTATACCGCGCTGCTGAGGAATTCGATTTTGTGGGCGGCCGGTCAGAAGTGAGAAGTCTTCGATAGACAGTTGAGCACGGTCCGGTATTCACCGGTGTGCACTTTTTTAGGTATTTCCTGTTGTTGATGCTTGTTTTGAGGCTGGGGGCAGCTGATCTCCCTGTCGTGCCGGCGGTTCACGAGTGGGTGCCGGGACAGGGTGTTTTGGCGGTGTCGGCGTTCACGCTTGATGTCGCTCCTGACCAAGCCGCCGCCCTGAAGTCGACGGCGGCTGCGATCCGCGAGGACCTCGCCGCTCTTCATGCGGAGGCCGGGCAGGGGCAGAAGCCGGTCACGCTGCTGCTCGCGCTGGACGGAGGGGATTCCAAGAATCCGGAGAGGCACACGATCGAGATTTCTGACAAGGTGGTCGTCCGCGGGGCGTCTCCCGCCGCGGTTTTCCTTGGCTCACGGACCGTGTTACAGCTGCTACGGCAGTCTCAGGAGTTGCCGAAGGGCGTCATTACCGATTGGCCGGACTACAAGGGCCGGATGCTGATGCTGGATGTCGGCCGCAAGCCTTATCCGATTTCCGCGCTCAAGGACTTCATCCGGCTGATGGCCTGGTACAAGATGAACGAGCTGCACCTGCACCTCAGTGACGAGGCCTTCGGCGGCGGCTATGCGGCGTTCCGGGTGGAGAGCAAGACCTTCCCCGGGTTGGCGGCAAAGGACGTCTTCTACACCGCGGCGGACCTGCGCGATTTGCAGGACTTTGCCAAGGCGCGTGGGATCATCATCACGCCGGAAATCGACATGCCGGGCCACGCGCGCTGTTTCACGAACTACTGGCCGGAGATCACGCTCAAGGACTACCCGAACTACATGGACGTCACCAACCCGAAGACGATCGAGGTGATGAAGAAGCTGCTGGATGAAATGATCCCGCTGTTCGATGCGCCGGATTTCCACATCGGCACCGACGAATACCGGGTCAGCGGTCCGCGGAAGGAGGAGCTGCACGAAGGCTTCCGCCAATTCATCAACACGATGAACGCCCATGTCCGTTCGCGTGGGAAGAATTGCCGCATCTGGTCGGGATTCGAACACATGGGCGGCACCACGGAGATTGACCCGACGGTGATCATCGACATGTGGGAGACGGACGATGCCAAGGGCCAGATCGCGAAGGGGCACTCGATCATCAATTCCAATCACGGCCGCACCTACATCGTGCCCGGCGCCCACTACTACGGGATCAATCGGGCGGGGATCTATCAGGGTTGGGAGCCTTGGATGGTGAGTGGAGATCTGGCGAAGAACCCGACGAAGGACGATCCGAAGCTGCTCGGCGGAAAGCTCCACGTCTGGTCCGACCAAGGGCCGACGGGATGGACCATGACGGAGATCGCGGAGACGACGCTGACTGGCATGCAGGCGTTTTCCGAAAAGCTGTGGGGCACCAAGGGCTCGCCGGACTATCCCGCTTTCACGAAGCGCGTGGAGAAGACGCTGCCGGTGCCGGCGGTCAGGGTGCTCGACCGTCTCGCTGGCGGGAAGGATGGCGTGCTGCTCGATTTGCCGCGCGAGGTGGAATTGAAGGATGAGTCGTCGGTATTCCCCCTGCCGTTGGCCAAGGCGGAGCGCGCCGATCTGGAGTCGCCCTGGACGCTGACAATGGAGGTCCGCCGCCATGGGACAACCAAGGGCCGCGGGGTGCTGCTGTCCTCCGGTCTTGCCGAGATCTGCGCGAACTACTCGCGGCAGGAAGAGATCACGGTCACCGATCCGAACGGCAGCACGCGCAAGGACAAGCTGTCTTTCCAAGGGATCTCGACGCTCCGCGCCGCGGGCACCTTCGAAGGCGATGGCACGCCGGGCAAATCCCGGGTGGGGCATGACACCGCCAAGTCCTCCGGCAAGCTACTTCCCGACGGGGAATGGGCGACGCTCACGGTGGTCGGCGAGGCCGGACGCAACACGATCTGGCTGAATGGCGAGAAGATCGCCGAGTCGGGAAACCAGCTGGTTTGCCCGCTGCGTCAGCTGGGTGGGGGAGCCGGCGAATCCTTCGTGGGGACCGTCCGGAAGCTCCGGGTGGTCAATCGAGCCCTGTCGGCGAAGGAAATCGGCCGGGCGGCCGGGCTCGATATTCCGGAGAATCTTGCGGCAGGGGCCAAGGTCACCGCGAGTGCCTCGGATACCGAACACGGCTTCACGCCTGAGCTGGCAACCGACGACGATCCGAAGAGCCGGTGGTCATCCGGTCCTACCCAGGCCGAGCACTCGGTGACACTCGACCTCGGAAAAGCGGCGACTTTCAACACCGTGGCAATCGATTGGGAGGCCGCCGTGCCCGGCGAATACCGGGTGGAAATCTCGCGTGACGCCAAGGCGTGGAAGCCGGTCTTCACCGGTGAAGCCAAGCCCGGCCGCACGACTGCGACCTTCCCGAACGTCACCGCCGGCCAGGTGCGCATCACGATGAGTAAACCGCGGACCCCGTGGGGTTACTCGATCTTTAACGTGGAAGTCCTTTTGGCCAAAGCGCCAGCAACGAGGCGGTGACGGCGGGGAGCAGGGTCAGAGACGGAAATGGGCTCAAAATCCGAGAGTCCGGGGTTGCCATTCTGCGACTTCCGACTATGGAAGTCGCCCCGGCGCGTTCCGGCTGCCCCAACCACATCACACTCAAGAGCATGAAGGACCTCACCAAATACCGCAACATAGGCATTTTCGCTCACGTGGATGCGGGCAAGACCACCACCACCGAGCGTATTCTCAAGCTCACCGGCAAGATCCACAAGATCGGTGAGGTTCACGACGGCGCTTCCACCATGGACTTCATGGAACAGGAAGCCGAGCGCGGCATCACCATCCAGTCCGCCGCCACCACCTGCTTCTGGAAGGGTCACCAATTCAACGTCATCGACACCCCGGGCCACGTTGACTTCACCATCGAAGTCTATCGCTCGCTGAAGGTTCTCGACGGCGGCGTCGGCGTATTCTGCGGATCCGGCGGCGTGGAGCCCCAGTCCGAGACGAACTGGCGCTACGCAAACGATTCCAAGGTTTCCCGCGTTATCTACGTCAACAAGCTCGACCGTATCGGTGCCGACTTCTACCGGGTGATCGCCCAGGTGAAGAAGATCCTCGGTGCGACTCCGCTCGTCATGGTCCTGCCGATCGGCACGGAGAGCGATTTCATCGGCGTGGTCGACCTTCTCACGATGAAGGCCCACATCTGGGACGAATCCGGCCAGCCGGAAAACTTCAAGATCGAGGAAATCCCCGCCGACCTGGTGGACAAGGCCAATGAATACCGTGCCCAGCTCATCGAGACTGCCGTCGAGCAGGACGACGTGCTGATGGAAGCCTATCTGGAAGGCAACGAGCCCTCCATCGAGGACATCAAGAAGTGCATCCGCAAGGGCACCATCGATCTCGCGTTCTTCCCGACCTACTGCGGTTCCTCCTTCAAGAACAAGGGTCTCCAACTCGTGCTCGATGCCGTGGTGGACTACCTTCCCGCGCCGACCGATGTGCGTCCACTTCCCGAAGTGGACGAAGAAGGCAATGAAACCGGCAAGTTCGCCATCATCGACCCGACCGCTCCTTTCCGTGGTCTGGCCTTCAAGATCATGGACGACAAGTTCGGCGCGCTGACCTTCACCCGCATCTACTCGGGCACGATCAAGAAGGGCGACACCGTTCTGAATTCCTTCACTGGCAAGACCGAGCGCATCAGCCGCATGGTCGAAATGCACGCCGACGACCGCAAGGAAATCGAGTCTGCCCAAGCCGGTGACATCGTCGCCCTGGTCGGTCTCAAGAACGTGCAGACCGGCCACACCCTTTGTGACGAGAAGAACCCGGCCACGCTCGAGCCGATGGTGTTCCCGGATCCCGTGATCTCGATCGCTGTCGCTCCGAAGGACAAGGCCAACGCCGAGAAGCTGGCCAACGCTGTTGGCAAGATGATCCAGGAAGACCCGTCTTTCCGCGTCGAAACAGACGAGGAGACCAATGAGATGATCCTCAAGGGAATGGGTGAGCTCCACCTCGACATCAAGATCGACATCCTCAAGCGCACCCACAAGGTCGAGGTCACCGTGGGCGCCCCTCAGGTCGCCTACCGCGAAACCATCACCAAGGCGGTCTCCGACAGCTACACCCACAAGAAGCAGTCCGGTGGTTCCGGTCAGTACGCGAAGATCGACTACACCATCGAGCCCGGCGAACCTGGCACCGGCTTCATCTTCGAATCGAAGGTCGTCGGCGGCAGCATTCCGAAGGAGTTCATCCCGGCTGTCGACAAGGGCTTCAAGACCTCCGTCGACAAGGGACCGCTTGCCGGCTACCCGTGCTTGGACTTCAAGGTCACGCTCAACGAAGGTGGTTTCCACGCCGTGGACTCCAGCAACATCGCGTTCGAAATCGCTGCCAAGGCTGCCTATCGCCAGACCATGCCGAAGTGCGCGCCGCAGATCCTCGAGCCGATGATGAAGCTCGATGTGTTCGCTCCGGAAGAGAAGGTGGGTGATGTGATCGGCGACCTCAACCGTCGCCGGGGCATGATCCAAGGCCAGGAGCCGACCCCGGGTGGTGTCCGCGTGAAGGCGGAAGCTCCGCTTTCCGCGATGTTCGGCTACATCGGTGACCTGCGCACCATGACCTCCGGTCGTGGCCAGTTCTCGATGGAGTTCAGCCACTACGCTCCTTGCCCGAAGAACGTCTCCGACGAGGTCATCAAGGCCGCCAAGGAGCGCGAAGAGGCGAAGCGGAAGTAATTCGCGAGCCGTTGTTTTACCAAAGGCCCGCCATCCGCAAGGGTGGCGGGCTTTTTTGTGATGTAGCGGCGATTATGGACGCGCCGCTACATGAGAGGGATGTCCCGGAACGGCTTCTCAGCCCAGTCGCTTCTCCATCCGCACGTGCGGGATGCCGACTTCGGTGAAGGTCTCGCCGACGACGTGATAGCCGCTATTCTGATAGAAGCCGGTCGCTCCCTCGCGGGCGTTCAGCGCGAGATGGTGTATGCCTTCCGCCAAGAGGCGCCGCTCGACTTCTTCTAACAGCGCACGGCCACAGCCCTGTCCACGAAGGCTGGGATCGACCCACATCTGGCGGAGTTTTGCGGTGTCCGTCCGGGTTGGATTCGCGATTAGCCCGCCGAGGATGACTTCATTCCAAAGCAGGGCGAAGTGGCGCTGTGTTTCTTCACCGGCGAGATCCTCTTCGCTCATTCGCAAGCCGATCGGCTGGCGCAGATGCAGGTCGCGCAGCCGCACGAGTTCAAGATAGCCGGGGCTGCCATGAGGGATCTCAACGATGGCCATGCCCGGTGTCATGACTCAGGCCTCGGCTGGCCCCACGCTTTCCCGGGGCGTGTAGACGGTGGCGAATACTTCCTGACGCGGTGGCAGTGCGGTAGGATCGGCTGCTTCGATGCGCGAGATCAAGAGGTCCGCCGCGGTGCGGGTGATCTTCTTGTAGCGCTGGCGGATCGAAGTGAGCGTGATCGGCAGGTAGGAGCAGAGCGGCACGTCATCGACGCCGACGATGGAGAGGTCGGCGGGAATCGAAAGACCGGCCTCGATAGCGGCGCGCATAGCTCCGATGGCGGCGAGGTCGTTCATGGCGAACAACGCGGTCGGCCGCTTGTCGGGGCGCTTCTTCAGGAAACCGGCAAAGGTCTCGCAGGCGCTCTCGACCGTGTGACCGGTGCGGAGGATATCGATATTACCGGCAGGAATGCCGCGGGCTGCGAGCATCTCTTGGAAGAGGCGCGGGCGCTGGCCGTCGGCTTGGCCTTCCGCAAGTGCGCTGACAAAGGCGAATCGCTTGTGGCCGAGCTGGCAGAGGGCTTCGACGGCATCGGTCAGGCCCTGGGTGAAGTCGGAGAGCACGGCATCGACCGGGATCGGTTTCTCGGGGATGCCGTTGCCGAGGACGACCACGGGCTGTTTCGCCTCGGCGATGGTGGCGAGCTCGGGGCGGAAGACTTCGTTGTCGGAAAGCCACAGCACGCTGCCGTCGACTTCTAAGTCTTCGAGATCGGCGAAGAGGTGCTTCTCGCGGACGAGCGAGGAGCGGCAGTTTTCCACGAGCAGGTCGTAGCCGCGTTCCTCGACGGCGGCTTCAAGCTCGTCCGCCAGAGTCGAGAAGAAGGGGTTGGTGAGGTCCTGAATGAGCAGACCGATCGTGTGATAGCGGCCGGAGCGCAGCGCGCGCGCTGTCTTGGATGGCCGGTAGCCGAGCTCGCGTGCTGCTTGGAAAACACGGGCTTCGGTCTCCTTCGACGCCCAGGAATTGGGCCGGCGATTGAGAATGGTGGAGGCCGTGTTGACGGCCACACCGGCGCGCTCGGCGACATCTTTGAGGCGAATCCGCTTATTCATGCAGGAACAGTTCCTATCCGGTGATTCCGGTGTAGGAACTGATTCGTGGCAAGAGGATTCCGGGACACGCTGCTACTTCAGCGTCGCAGCGATCTCGCCGGCGAGTTGGCCTAGCAGGCGGCTTTGTGCCGCGGCCATCTCGTCGTAGCCGTCCTTCTTCATCGGCTCGCTGCCGGACCAGCTCTTCGAGGTGATCATGCGGCGGTCGGGCAGGGAATAGACGCGCCATGCGGCGTCGAGCACGGCTTCACCATTGGAGGTGCCATGGAGCTGGCGGATATCGATGCTGACCTGATAGCGGATCTCGCCATCGCTGCCCCATGGGTAGACGCGGACATTGCCGGTGCCGAGACGGCGGCCGAGGTTGGTCGCGGTGACGCGGGCAATGTTCTCCTCGAGGTCACCGGCCCAGCGATGGGACTCGGCGACGGCCATGCGGTTGCCGCTCTCCTGATAGACGAGATTGGCGCGATCAAGATAACCGGCGAGGGAAATGGGGCCAACCCCGACACCCATGCCACCTCCAGAAGGCGGTGGGCCTTCCGGGGTGAGGACGTAGAAGGACTTGGCGGGGGCGCAGGAGAAAAGCTGCATCGCCAGGGCGCCAATGATGCCGAGTTTGAAGAGGGAGCGGAGCATGGCTGGAAAGGGTGTTATCGCTTTGCGCGCGGCTTTGGATCTCCGGAGCCTTCGCGACCGAAGAGCAGGGAGTTCGGCTTTTCTTCGATGGAGTCGGAGAGGACCTTGAAGGAGCGGAGAGCGGCGCGGAGTTCGTCGAGGGTGCGGGCGAGGTCGCCTTGCATCGCGCCATTCGGCCCGAGGCTGTCGACGCTGCTGCGGACTTGCTTGAGCGTGGCTTGCAGCTCGGCGGTTAGATTCTGGGTCTCGTCCTTGGCGAGCAGCTTCTTGGCTTGGGCGAGCGCGCCTTCGGCTTCATCGAGCGTGCCACGGACATCCTTGACGGTGATGGCGATTTCGTCGGCGGCGGTGCCGAACTTGTTCAAGGTCTCGTCCAGCGGAAGGGCTTCGATCTTGGCGAGGATGGCATTGACCTTGTCCTGGAGCTGGGCGAGGCCGGAGGCATCAGCGGTCGGGATTACGTCGTATTCGCCGAGCTTGACCAGTTCGGCCGGAGCGACGCCAGGTACGAAGTCGAAATCCACATAGAGTGCACCGGTAAGCAGCGAGCCGGTGCTGAGCTTGGCGCGCAGGCCACGGCGGACACATTCGGCAAGGGTGTCGGTCGGTGCCTGGATGTTCTCGACGGCTTTCCGGAGGGTCTCGGAATCAATTTCGACTACTACCGGCACACGCGAGTCGCCGGGCGGCGAGTGCCTGAAGCTGATCTCGGATACCCGGCCGAGATGGATGCCGCGGAATTCGACCGGAGCTCCAATCGAAAGGCCGCGGACCGATTGGTCGAAGAACAGGAGGACGCGACGATCCGGCTTGAAGATGGATTTCTCCGCGGCTTCCTGATCCGGATAGAGCTGGAAGACCGCGCCGTCCTGCACTGGTGCGCCGGGGTCACCGCCTTTCGGCACGGAAAAGACCGCGCCGCCAGAAAGCATGGCCTGGAACGATGGCGTGCTAACCTTCACGCCATCGGCACCGGCCGTGACATCGATGCCGCTGGTGTTCCAGAAGCAGGTGCCTTGGCTGACGAGCGAGGAGTATTCGTCCTTCAGGAAGATATCAAAGCGGATCCGGCGGTTGGCGATGTCTAGCGTGCGGCGCTCCACGCGGCCGACTTCGAAGCCGCGGTAGTAGATGGGCGCGCCAACCGCCAAGGAACCGGCGTCTTCCGAGATCAGAGTGAGGCGCAAGCCTGGCACGCTCGCGGGAGTGACCGGGGGCTCCTCCAGACCATCGTAGTGATTCACCGTCTGGTTTCCGTCGCCGGGCTCGAGTTCAAGGTAGGCGCCTTCGATGAGCGTGCTCGCGCCGGAAAGGGAGCCGGCGGAAAGGCGTGCCTTCACCACCCAGAAGCGGGTGCCCTGGCGTAGCAGATGGGCCGAGCCGGGGTCCATGCGAACTTCCGCGACCACGGAGAGGAGATCGTCGGCCAGGTCGATCTTCTCCAGCATGCCGACCCGGACGGAACGGCAGCGAACCTCGGTGGCGCCTGCCTTGATGCTGTCGGCAGTCTCGAAGCGGACGTAGGCAAGCGGTCCGCGCCCGGCGTAGTGCTTCCACACCAGGCTGCCTGCTACGATGAGGGCAAGCAAGGGCACCACCCACACGCTGCTCCAGCGGCGGCGGTGGCGGACGATGGCGCGCGGTTCGTGCTCGGGCGTCTCTTCGGTCATGGGGTATCGGATAGGTCACGACCCAGGTGCTGGTCCCACAGCAGGCGGGGGTCGAAGCTGATGGCGGCGAACATGGTCAGAATGACGACCGCTGCAAAGGAAAGGATCGCCGGACCGGGCAAGACATTAGAAAGCGCGCCGACCTGCACCAGCGCCACCAGGATGGAGACGACAAAGACGTCCACCATCGACCAGCGGCCGACGAGCTCGGTGATGTGATAGAGCCGGGTGAGGTTTTTCGGCGAGGTGTGGGTCTTTCCCGCAGCGGCGAAGCAGAGCCAGCAAAGGGCGATCATCTTCAGCACCGGGATCATGATGCTGGCGGAGAAGATGATGACGGCCACGAGGAAGTCGCCCTTCTTCCAGAAATTCAGCACGCCGGACATGATCGTATCGTGCGAGGCGCCGCCGATCGTGCCAACCGACATGATCGGAAGCATGTTGGCGGGGAAATAGAGGGCGATCGAAGCGACGAGGAAGCACCAGGTGCGCTCCAGGCTATGGGGTTTTCGCAGGTGCAAGGGGCTATGGCAGCGCGGGCAGTGGCCGAGTTCGACGGGGCTCACCTTCCCGCACAGGTGGCAGGAGGCGAGTCCTTCGGCGGCAGCGCTGCGAATCTCCATCAGTCGTGCTTGTGAAGGGCGATTTCCAGCCGGTCCCACAGTTCCAAGCGGTCGATTCCCGCAACTGCGCAAGCGGTGCAGATCACGAGGCCGGTCATGGCCCACATGCCGGTGCCGAGATGAATGTCGCCGATCGCGCCGAGCTTCAGCAGGGCGATGAGGATACCGAACAAGAAGACCTCCAGCATGCTCCAAGGCTCACAAAGCTGGAACCAGCGGGTCACCACCTTGGCACCGGGGAGGGCGATCCCGAAACGCAGTGGGGCGGACACGTAGAGCAGCCCACCGACCAGCACCAAGGGGGCGACCATCGTGAAGAAGACGGTGCCCACGGCGATCAGCGGATTGCCTTCCCTCAGCATGGCATTGGCAGCCTGGAGGATGGTCAGCTCGTGCCGCACGCTGCCGGAATCGACGGTCACGCTGGGAAAGATGTGGACCAGCACCATGAAGATCAGTGCCGCGGACGAGAAGGCGGTGGCCCGGGCCAGCGAGCGCGGCCGGTTTTGATAGAGCATCTCGCCACAACGGCAGCAGTGCGCGGCATCGCCCTCGTGCAGGCGCGGCGCTTCCTGCAGCGCATCGCAGAAATGGCACGCCACCTGGATGGGTCCCTCTTCGATGCGGGGCCAGGAAAGTCCGGGTGCGAGGCGTTTCATGTGGGGAGACTCGAAATGACCCGGCCTCAAAGAGGCCGCGCATAGGTGCTGCAGCGATTGAGCCAGCCTTCCTTCCAGCGGGCTTCGCCGCGGGCGGGCGGGGAGTTTTCAATGCGGCGGGTCAGCATGCGCTTGGCACTGGCGGAGAATTCGGCGGCGGCGGGTTGGCCGGCGGGGACATCCTTCATGCTGCCGAGCACTTGGAGCAGGCCCCAGCCTTTGCCGTTGTAGCGCTCGCTGGCCTGGATGCCCTCGCCCTTGAAATTCACGTAGTCGATCAGGGCGTAGGTGCCGTTCGCGGTGCTGGCGACCTTGTAGTAGTTCGCCTGAAGGCGGCCGCGGTCGCTGGCAGGAGCGGCGGCGAGCACCTTCGGCAGGGCCGCGCGGGAGCGAGCGATGATGAAGTCGGTCTGGAGCGGCACGGTGCTCGCCAGCCACTGGCGGAGCTGGTCGACCTGCGGGCCGCGGAATTCAGCCTTGGACTTCCATGGGGCGTGGCGCTGGAGGGCGACCGCTGGCGGGTTCGCGCCCTGCTGGCGGGCGAAGGCGACGAATTGCGGCCAGCTTTCCTCAAAGCGGCCGTTGAAGCCCTCGGGATACCAGATGAAGTGGCCGATTCCCAGAGACGGGAATTCCTCGCCAGCATTCCAGGTGGTCAGGCCGGCGACGGTGCCGCCGCATTCGTTTTGCCAGATTTTCTTCCCGATGGCCGCCTTCTGGGCCCCGGTCAGATTCGTCGCGGCAGCGGCGGGCGCGGCGGAGGCGGTGCCGGGCAGGGCGACCGGTCCGCAGGCGGCCACGGCGAGCACGAGGGGGAGGATGAAACGGAAAGGTTGCACGGGGGCGTATTTCCGCGAGTTTCGCCCCGACCGCAAGCAGGACATGGACAAGACCGAACTAATCAACGCGCTCAAGATGACCCCGAAGGATGTGGTGAAGCTCATCATCACTGCCTTCATCATTCTGGTGGTCACCAAGGTGCAGGTGGTGAATGACCGGCTTTCCGCCCTTCTGATCGCGCTGCCCTTCACCTCGCTAATTGCGATGGTCTGGATGCAGGCGGAGAAGCAGGGGAGCCAGCGGATCGCGAATCACTCGGAGGGAACCTTCTGGTTCGTGCTGCCGACCCTGCCGATGTTCCTGATCCTGCCGTGGATGCTCCGCAATGGCTGGGGTTTCTGGGCGGCGCTGGGGGTGAACTGCCTGCTCACGGTTGGCTTTTTCTGGCTCACGGTGGTGATTTTGCGTCGCTTCGGACTGAATCTTATGTGAATTTCACGGGATTTCCGATTTTGCCCTTGTCATTGTAGTAGTGATTTGGTCTCTCCCGCCTTCCGGCCGTCCATGGCCGGTGAGGAATATACGACCCGGCATGTCTGAAGAGAATATCGTCCCCTTCGAGCAGCCGAAGTCTCATTCCCGGTTTCCAGGAACACCCATGAAAAGCGATCTTGTCGAGAAGGCGTCCGAGATTATCAGTGATCCGCTGGTCCTTATCAACATGGTCTCGAAGCGTGTCCGCCAGTTGAACAGCGGCCGCTCGCCGCTGATCCCGACTCGCCCGAGCATGGGCGCGGCTGACATCGCTTTGACCGAAATCATTGAAGGCAAGATCAAGCTCGCAGACCCGGCGCCAGCCGCCGAGGCCTGAGATTGATCGAGCGATTCCGCGCCCGAAGGTGGCGTGAACATCTGTGAGTGCGGAGATTTCCAGTAACCGCAAGGCGCGCCGTGATTTCAATATCTCGGACACGTACGAGGCGGGCATTGAGCTGAAAGGCACCGAGGTCAAATCGATCCGTGCCGGGAAGTCGAACATTTCCGACGCGTTCGCACGGGTCGAGAAGGGCCAGCTCTTCCTCTACGGCTGCGACATCCAGCCTTGGGAAACCGCGGCCAAGTGGTTTCAGCACGAGTCACGTCGTCCGCGGCGACTGCTGGTCCACAAGCGCGAGATCCTCAAGCTGGAGCAGGCGACCGCCATCAAGGGGGCCTCGCTGCCGTGCCTGAAGATGTATTGGAAGAACGGCAAGGTGAAGGTCGAGATCGGCGTCGGCAAGGGCAAGACCCACTCCGACCAGAGGCATGACCTAAAGGCGAAGGTGGAACTGCGCGAGGCACAGCGGGAAGTGGCGCGGTTCAACCGGCAGTGACCCGGATTTGTTGGGGCGAAACGCAACGTTTTGATGCCTTCTCCAAAGTCGGTTTACAGCGAAACTGACTGAGGCTTCTATACCGGGGCGAGCGGCCCACTTGCGGACGCGCGCAAGTGGCCTTCCCTCATGACTTCCTCCGATTCCTCGTCAGGCACTCATCATCCGAACGCCGCAGGTCGAGACCATGCGGAGACGTTGGCGTTCCTCGATCGCCTGACCACGTCGGTGCTCGGGTTGTCCGATCCTGAGGAAATCATCCAGGTCGCGGAGCGTGCGCTCGGTGAGCACCTCAAAGCATCGCGCGTGTTCGTCGCGGAGGCTTCACCCGATGAGCAGTTCGTCACGGTGCCACGCGAATGGCTGGAGGCGGGAATGCCTTCAGTCGCCGGCACTCACCGCTTGGACGACTACGGCGAGCAGCTCTTGAAGGACTACCGGGCTGGCAAGCCCCATATCCGCCGGAATGCGATGCTTGAGAATCCTCCCGGTCCGGAACTTGAGGCGTTGAAGCGCGTCAGGGCGATCGCTGCGATCGATGTGCCGATTCTGATCGATGGACGTTTCCAGATCCTGTTCGTGGTTCATCAGGCGGCGCCGCGGGATTGGACGGAAAGCGAGATTGCCCTCGTCCGCCAGGTGGCTGACCGCACGGCTGCGGAGGTGCATCGGGCGCGGGCCCTGAAGGAGGCACGCGCGGAGCGGGAGAACCTCGCGTCGATCGTCGAGCAGGCCCCTGCTTTCATCTGCGTGCTGAGGGGACCGGATCATGTGCTGGAGCTCGCAAACGACTCTTATCACCGGTTGGCGGGACGGCGGCTCGAGCTTGGGAAGCCGATCCGCGAGGTGCTGCCGGAGGTGGAAGGGCAGGGTTACTTCGAGAAGCTCGATGAGGTGTATCGCACCGGCCAGCCGTTCATCGCGAATGAAGTGCCGGTGACGCTGGCCCACGAGAGGGACGCTGATCGCCATCGCCATGTCAGCTTTGTCTATCAGGCGCTGCGCGGGCCTGATCTGAAGACCAATGGTATCTTCGTCCACGGAGTGGATGTAACCGATCTTCTGAAGAGCCGGCAGGACGTCTTGAATAGCGAGCGGCTGCGCCGGCAGTCACTGGAGGCGGCGGGGGTGGGCTCCTTCAATATCGATCCGGGTGGCAATGACTTGGAGACCGATGAAACCTTTCGTCGCATCTTTGGCTGCCAAGGCGCCTCGCTGACCTATGAGGAAGCATTCGCCATCATTCACCCGGATGATCGGCAACTGGTGCGCGATGCGGTGGCCAAGGCAACCGACCCCGACAATCCTGCACCCTACTATGCGGAATACCGGGTGATCCACCCGGATGGGACGGTGCGATGGGTGGCGGCGCGCGGCAAAACCACCACCCGCGAGACTCCCAACGGCGAACTTCTTACCAGCTTCGATGGTATCGTCGGCGATATCACGGAGCGGAAAAATTCAGAGAACGAGATCGCCTTCCAACGCCACCTTCTGGAATTGGTGTTCCGCGGCTCGCCTGCCGCGATGGCGTTGTGGCGCGGCGAGGATCTCGTATTCGAGCGCGTGAACCCCGACTACCAGGCGCTCTTTGGGCGGCGTGAGCTGTTAGGGCGGCCGCTGATGGAGGCACTGCCGGAACTGGCCGGCCAAGGATTCGATGATCTGCTCTTGAAGGTGCTGAGAACCGGTGAGCCGCATACCGCTACCGAGGTTCTTGCCAAGCTCTCCAAGAGCGATGACGGCCCGGTGGAGGATCGCTATTTCGATTTCACCTACCTCCAGGTGCAGGATCCTTCGGGCAAGCCCTATGGCGTCTACGATCACTCGATTGATGTGACCGAGCGGGTTCTGGCGAGCCGGCGATTGGCAGCCAGCCAGCAGGAACTGGAGCAGGCGCTGCACGAGCGGCAGTCCTTGCTGGATGCGGAACGCTCTGCCCGCAATGACGCCGAGGCGGCGGGGCGTATGAAGGATCAGTTCCTCGCCACGCTCTCGCATGAGCTACGGACACCTCTCAATGCGATTGTCGGCTGGACCCATCTCTTGCAGATCATGCCCGATCTTTCGGAGCGGGTGGCGGAGGGACTCAAGGTCATTTCCCGCAATGCGAAGGCGCAGACGCAGATCATCGAGGACATTCTCGACATGAGCCGGATTGTCAGCGGCAAGCTGACGCTGGATCTCAAGGACGTGGATCTTGCTGGACTGGTCAAAGCGGGCGCGGAGACGGTGCAGCCGACGGCGACGGTGAAGGGCGTGGAGCTCGAGGTATCCCTCGGAGCCTCCGACTATGAGATGCGAGGAGATCCGCATCGTCTCCATCAGGTCTTCTGGAACCTCATCTCGAATGCGGTGAAATTCACGCCGCAAGGTGGGAAGGTCCGGGTCAGTCTCGATCATGCGGGAAGCTCGGTGGTCGTGCGGGTGGCGGACACGGGGGAGGGAATCCCTCCCGAATTCCTTCCTCATGTCTTTGATCGCTTCCGGCAGGCGGATGCCACGACGACGCGCCGTCATGGTGGCCTCGGTCTTGGTCTCGCCATCGTGAAGCAGATCGTGGAACTCCACGGTGGTTCGGTCAGCGCGGAGAGTCCTGGCCCGGGTCAGGGATCGGCTTTCATCGTGAGTCTTCCGGTTTGCGCTCCGGACGACAGCGGGGTGGATGCATCGGTTTCCTTACCCGAGAGAGCTGCCACAGCCGATCACGTGGCATCGGATCGGTTGGCCGGCGTTTCTGTGGTGGCGGTGGATGACGAGCCCGACGCAGTTGCTTTTGTCGAACGTCTTCTCACAGGATGCGGGGCCAAGGTTAGGACCGCCCATTCCGCAGCCGAAGCGCTGGAGCTGATTCGTAACGAGCCGCCCACGGTGATCGTCAGCGACATCGGGATGCCGGGCGAGGATGGCTATGCCTTCATTGGGAAGGTGCGTGCGTTGCCAATCGAGGATGGGGGGCGGACTGCAGCTCTTGCCGTGACCGCTTACGCCAGGACGATCGATCGAGTGAAGGCACTGGAGGCTGGTTTTCAGATGCACATCGCCAAGCCAGTCGAGCCTGCCGAGCTTGTCGCGGCGGTCACTGCCTTGGCCAATCTCCAGCGGCCTGCCTGATCCTCGCAGTTGCGGACGACCTTGGGGCTTGGCTCTTCCGCGCAAGTCTCTAACTTCCTGACATGCGCCGGCTCCGCAATGACCTGCCCTACACCTTCCGGCCGCCAAAGCCGCGGGCGTGGTTCCGGCCACTCGGGTTGTTCGCCAATCGCTTCTACCTCCAACGGAAGTTCGCGGTCACCCGGCTGGATGATTCGGGCTTCGACAAGGTGAAGGAGCTTTCGCGCGCCGGTCATGCCGTGCTGCTGGCCCCGAATCACGCCGACCACTCGGATCCCCATGTGATGACCGAGCTGGTCGCGCGGTATGGGATGAGGTCGCATTTCATGGCGGCCCGCGAGGTTTTCGAGATCAGCAAGCTGGGGTCATTCGCGCTGGAGAGCATGGGTGTTTTCTCCGTCGACCGGGATGGCCCCGATCTGTCCGCCATCAAGACCGCCATCACTCTGTTGGAAAAGAGCAGCGATCCGCTGGTGATTTATCCCGAGGGGGAAATCTATCACCACCACGAGCGGCTCGATCCCTTGCACGAAGGTGTCGCGTCGATCCTGTTGAAAGCCGCCGCTCGGATGAAGGATGGCAAGGAGGCGTTCCTCGTGCCCGTGGGCATTCGCTTTCTCCACGATCCCGCCGTGGAGGCGAGCTTTTGCGATCGCTTGTCGGCGCTGGAGGACCGCATTGGTTGGACGCCGCGACCGGCGATGCCGCTTGACGAGCGGATCGTCCGGCTCGGCACCGGGCTGCTAGGCCTGAAGGAAATGGAGCACACCGGCGAAACCGGCCGCGGTCGCATCCAGGAGCGCCTCGCTTCGTTGTGCGATGCCTTGTTGTCGATCGCCGAGGGACGCCATGGTCGTGATGCGAAAAGCGTCACCGCTCCCGAACGTGTGCGTGGCCAGCGCTATCGCATCCGAAAGCGCCTCCTCGATGCCGAGAAGCCGCCGACCGCCAGCGAGCGAAATGATCTTCTCGATGATCTCGACCGGGTCTTCACCGCACTCCAGGCTCACAGCTACATCGGCGACTACTTCCTCGCCGAGCACACGCTCGACCGTCGCGCCGAGACGATCATGAAGCTGGAGGAGGACTTGCTGGGCTTCCCGAACTATCCGGCACCGCGCACCGCCCGCGTAATCGCCGGCGAGCCGATTCCGGTGAGCAAGATGCTTGTGGCAGAGGAACTCCCAGCGAAGGGAGGAGCCGCGGCGCTGACCGCTCTGTTAGAAGAACGGTTGGGCGGGCTGCTGGTGTGACCGGGATTCAATCGTTCGCAGGACTCACCGAGAAGTAGAAGGTGGAACCGGCCTGGGGCTCGGACTCGACCCAGATCCGGTGGCCGAGCCGCTGGACGACCTGGGCGCAGAAGGCGAGGCCGATGCCGGTGCCCTTCACTTTGTTCGCGCGGTCGCTGAAGAAGTATTCGAAAATCTTGTCCCGCTTTTCCGGCGGTATGCCGCGGCCATCGTCGCGCACGTAGATCACCGTGTCTCCGTTCTCGTCGGCACGGGTTCCGATTTCGATGCGGAGCTGCTTGGACTCGGACCGGGCATGAGTGAGGGCGTTGCGAACCAGATTGCTGAGCAAGTGCTCCATCTGTGACTTCGGCCCGCGGATGCGCGGCAGCGAAAGGATCTGGATTTCTGCGCCTTCCGTGCGGCCGCTTGCTTCGAGTTGCTCGACGACCTCACGGGCCATCTTTGCGAAGTCGATGTCCTCGATGTTCGAGTTCATCTCCGTTTCGGAGAACTCGAGCATGTCGTTGGTGAATTTGGCCAGGTTCGTGAGCGAGGTGCTGGCGAGGCCGGCGAGTTGCGAGACCGTGGAATCCATTCCTTCCTTCCGGCTCTCCAACAACGAGAGTGCCATGATGCCGGACTGGAGCTGATTCTTGACCTCGTGGGCGATGATGCCGGCGAAGCGACGGAGGTCCTGATTGGAGCGTTCGAGCAGGATATTGCGCTTTCTCACCAGCTCCAGGATGCCGGAGCGGACTTCGGTGGTGAGCTGGGTGGTGGAGTCTGGCCATGGCAGCGATTGACCGCGAACGGTCTCTTGCCAGGCGGCAAAGCTGCTTCGCGGCGAGAGGGTGCCGCTGGCATCGCGTGATTTTGCGTTGTTCGGATCGCCCGCCCATTTGACCCGCTGGATCGCTTCATCCCTGAAGAGGACCAACCATGCTTGCTCGCCGAGATGGATTGCCACGAGTCCTGCTGCCCGGGGCAAGCCTTCGGCCAGTGATGGAAACAGGGAAGAGGCCTCGTGGCTGATGAGGATGCCCTCGTTGCGGTGCTTCTCCAACTGCTGCCGCAGCGAGATCAGTTCAAGGTCGTCCGGAGCGGAGCCCTCGGAGCGCAAGCCTTGCGGGGACAGAATCGCGGCCCCGTCCGCCTTGAACAAGTCGCGCTGGGCGGGAAGGGTCCCGCCAAGGCTTCCGACCGGATCCGAGTAGTCCTTCAGGCCGGTGATGAGATCGAGCGCCATCCGGCGGGCCGAGGACATCCGGAGGTTCTCCAAGCTCGCCTGTTTCGCCTTCAGCTGCGCCGACATGACGATGGCGTAGAGACAGGCTGTAGCCCGCACGGCGTAGGAGACGAAGCGCGGCGTGCGATGATGGCAGGCGATGAGTCCCCATAGCTTGCCATCGACCACTAGGGAGATCGAAAGGGAAGCGGCCACTCCCATGTTCTTCAGATACTGCACATGGATCGGCGACATGCTGCGAAGCACTGCGCGGCTCATGTCGAGGGGCGCTCCCGTCTGCGGGTGGAGGGCAGGAACAAGCGGCACCGGAACGGCTTGCACGTCTTGTAGGAGGCGGACCGGATTCTTAAGATACAGCTCGCGCGCCTGTGGAGGGATGTCACTCGCCGGGTAGTGGAGGTCCAGGTAGGGCTCCATCTCCGGCTCCTTCGCCTCGGCGATCACCATCCCGTGATAGTCGGGCGCGAAGTGATAGATCATCACCCGGTCAAAGCCGGTGAAGCCCTTCACCTCGCGTGCCATCACGGCTGCGATGTCGCGCGCATGGCACACGCCGGAGAGTTCCGCGAGGGAGCGATGGACGATCTGCAAGTAGTTGTCCAAGCCCTCGGTCGACTCCATGTCGCGGGGTGATTCAGGATCACGCTCCAATTCGACCACCGTCTCGCCGGTTTCGAGAATGTGGACAATGCCGTCGAAGAACTTTAGTTCGTCGCCCACGGCTACGGGAACGCGGAAGGGGTTCACGTAGGTCGTCGCGGCATCACGCACCAAGCGCTCCACTGCGCCTTGCGCGTCATCAGGGATGAGTTGCAAGAACCGGGTTCCGGGAAGCTCGGTGGCCTCGCGGCCGATCAAGATTCCCGAATTCGCACTGACTTGAAGAATCGTCAGCTTCGCAGTCTCCAGAACGAACAGCACTCCATGAGGCTGGACCGAGCCGGGGATGTGAATCGGCTCGCGGGCGCAATCATCGGTATTCGGAAGCGGTGACTCGTTCATCGGGACACAACGGCGGGGGATCCAGCACCGAAGGCGGTGGCGAATCGCTCGAAAGCTTCGACCGCGGCGGCGGTCGCTGGTTTTACGAAATCGTCTCCGGTATCGAGGCCTTCGAGCCACGAAGCGAAGTCTTTCCAATGGCTGCGGTTCTGGTCGCCAAATCCCCGCATGAAGCGGCAGGTGTCCGCAGGGAGTGGGCCAGCATTTCGCTCGAGTTCCGAGAGCAGAATGGCGCCGCCGTGGATGCTACCCTCCAGCACGTAGAGGAATCCGACGGCCGATGCTGCCTGATGTGATTCATGCCTCATTTCCAGCCGTGGCACCGGATGTCCCAAGGCATGAAGATCGGCGGTCAAGGAGTGATAGCGAGCTTGGCGAGCGGCCAACTGCGGAAGTCCCAAGCTCGCGAGGAGCGCCCAATCAAGCTGGGGCCAGCAAGCGGCCAAGCCTTGGTAAAAGCGCTCCAGATACCGGGCATACGAATCCCTGCTCGCCGTGACTTCTCCTGTGGAAATCTGACGGTCGAGCTGCTGGTGGGACGCTTGAGTGGCGTTCCTCAGTGCTTGCAAGAGGGTCATGGGGCTGCGGTTGGGAACGTCGCTTGAACGCGTGTTCCGGTCTCAACCTGTCCCCAAATCCATGAGGGCGCAATGAATTCGTGCCTCGAAGGACTTCGGTAAAACCGAAGGGTCCCTTAGGAAAAATGTCGCAGTTGCTTGGAAAACAGGAGCTCCCAATTACTTCACCGGCACCAGCGTGACCGGGCCTAGCAGGCCTGACGGCAACGGCTTCCAGCCGGAGGCATCGAAGTTCTTGTAGTCGATGTTCACGAAGTTGATCTCGTGGAATGCCTTCCAAGGGACCTTGCGGCGGTCGAGGTCGGCGATGCGGTTGGCAGCGAGGTTGGTCACTTCAACTTCAAGGACGTTCTTGCCGGTGACTAACAGGTCGCGGACATCCAGCCGGTGCGGAGGTGCCCAGCAGGTGCCGGCGTCCTTGCCGTTGATCCGCACTTTTGCGGTGTGGTCGACCTCGCCGAGGTCGAGTAGGGCGGGAGTTTTCTCCTGCAGGTCGAACTCCAGGCGGTAGAGGGCGGTGCCGGAGAAGTTTTGGTAAGCATCGCCTGCTTGATTGGTCCATGAGCCGAGGGCCGAGGTTTCAAAGGCAGCAGGCAAAGCTGGGCCGCCATCGAGGAAGTTGACCTTCCACATGCCGGTCAGCGCGATGGGTGTGCCGGCGGGTTCTGGATCGGTCCAGCGCGGGCCTTCGGCTTGCTTGTTAGAGTAGGTGCGGATGATGCGAGATTCGCCGAGTGCGAGGACGAGACGGATGCCGTCCTTTGTCTCGGCGACGCCGCTCTTGCCGGTCATGGGATCGAGTAGAACGGCGGACTGATGCGAGCGGGCGAGCTTGATCTTGGCATCGACTGGCTTGCCCGAAGAGTTCACGAGAAAGTAGGCATGGCCGTCGTCCAGGGTGCGGCGAATGAAGCGGATGCCGAGGCTGGCAAGTGCCTCTTCACACGCCGTGCCATCTTTCACGGCGGCGGACTTGGCATCGCCGGGATCGGCTCTGGGGATGGAAGGAAGGCGAGCCCCGGCAGGCATTCCGGGCGCCCGACTCGAACCACCGAAGGACTGTCTCGAAAGCAACTTGATGATGGCTCCTTGTTGCTGGAGCGCTTCGATTCTTTTCGCGGTAGAATCCGGCAAGTGACGGCAGGGGGGAATCAGGAGCTCGCGGTAACGGGCTTTGCCACTGATCAATTGGGCATCCTCGACTTTGATGTCGTCAAGCATTCGATCCGATACGAAGTCGCATGGGATGCCTGCTTTCCATAGATCCATCGCGGCCTGATAGAATTCCGTGGGCTGCAGCCACTTGTCTTGGTTGTGCATCGTGAAGAGCGGCAAGCCTTCGCTGCCATCGCTCCAGATGTCGTGGATCGGAAAATAGAGCAGCACCTCTGCGTCGGGCTTGCCTGACTGGAGGACCGACTGCACGCGGGTCATGTAGGCAGTGAAGGCTGGAAGGTCCTTCCAGAGTCCGCCATTTGGGCCCATGTGGGTTGAGGCGTAGAAAAGCCAGCCGGGCCAGGGAGCATCCTCGGGCGAGTAGGGGATACCGTGGAAGAAGATGTGATTCACTCCGCCAAGCCAGACGAAGTCGGCGGCTTCCTTGAGCTGGGCGGGTGTGACTTGGAAGTGCTCGCCGAGCCAAGTGAAGGTTTCGGCTGAGACGAGTTTTTTGCCGGTCACGTGCGCGGCTGAAGATGCGAACTGGAGCATCGGAATCTGGGCTTCATCCACGTGGCGGAAGATCTCCGTCTCGGGGATATCGGCGACGGCGTAGTGGTCTAACAGATTACCCGGGGAGCCGTGGGCCTGGTTGCGGGTGAGGCTGCCACGCTCCTTTGCCCAATCGTGCCACTTGGCGAGATACTCGCGGTGTAGGTCGCTGAGCGTTTCGCGGTAGTCGGCGCGGACGCGAGCGATGGTTTCGGCATCGCCTTCGCCGTGGAAGGCGGGGAGCTGCGAGCGCAAGTCGTAGCCGCGGAGCTTTTCGAACTGTGCGAGCAAATCATCGGTCCACTCCGCGCCATAGTACTCGAAGGAGTCATGGAAGTGCGCTCGGGGCTCGGGAACATCCGGCCGGTCGAGCGCGGCACTGAAGGGCTTGAGGTAGGACTCGATGGCTGCGGGTGAAAAGGGATCGAGCACCCAACCTGCGCCACCGGGAGCGGCGCGCTTTACTTTCTGAATGGCGTGCTTGGTGACCAGGCCGTGGATGCGCCAGTTGCCCGCCGGGGGCGTCCACTCCAGCTTGCCGTCCTTCACTTGGCTGGTCAGATCGACCGGTTCGCCCTGATCCGGCCATGCGGAAAGCGCTTCCACCTTGCCCTTTGGCAGAGCCAGCGAGAACGGCTTTCCTCCCTCTGCCTTAGCCTTGATGTTTTCCAGCGAGGCCGACGCGTCCTTCTCCTCGACCCATGGTCCGCCGAACGGCCAGCCGGTGCCAGTGGTGAGGTCCACACCCATGCCGAGCCGGGCGGCTTCCTTCGCGGTATGGGCGTAGGCGGCCGTCCATTTGTCGGAAAGGAACGGCAGGTCGCGGTCTTCGTAGCCCTTGGCGCCATAGATGGGACAGATCTCCACGCCGCCTAGGCCGGCCTTGGAAAAGGACTCCAGCTCGCTGGTCAGATTCTTTGCATCCACGCCGCTGCCGAGCCACCACCAGCGGGTCCATGGCTTGGCTTCGTTCGTGACGGTCGGCCAGGCCGTGTCATCGGCGCAGGCGAGGGATGCGAGCAGGAGCAAGGCGAGGGCAGGGCGCATGGAATGAACCCTGAGCAAATCCCCGCGGAGGAGAAGTCTGCAATCCCCCGAAAAGGGTTAGGGATGGATTGAAAAAAGTGCAGTCGCCGGAGAGGAGCGAGGACTGCGGCGTTGCGTGGATCGGGCGGGATGCCCTATGTCAGATATGGCCGCGAAGAAAACCCCGGGAGGGAGTCTTGAAACCGCGCTGGCTGCTCTCAAGGAGCGGGCTACCCAAGCCACCCTTGAGGGGATGGCCCGCTACGCCATTCCCTCCGACCATGCCTTCGGCGTGGCGATGCGGGACGTGCAGGCGGTGGCGAAGTCCCTCGGGAAGAACCATGCGCTCGCTGGCGAGCTGTGGGCGAGCGGGTGGTATGAGGCGCGTCTGCTGGCCTGCTACGTGGACAATCCCGCCGAGGTGACCGCGAAGCAGATGGACGATTGGTTCCGGGACTTCGATAACTGGGCGGTCGTGGACACGGTCTGTTTCGCCCTTTTCAAGCGGGTGCCCCATGCGTGGGGAAAGGTGGAAGCGTGGTCCTCGCGCAAGAAGGAGTTCGAGCGGCGAGGGGCCTTTGCGCTGATGTGGGGACTGGCCGGCGGGGATGGCGAGGATGAGCCGTTTTTCCGCGGGCTCCAGCTCATCGAGCAGGCGGCGACCGACGAGCGGAATTTCGTGAAGAAGGCGGTGAACATGGCCCTGCGGGCCACCGGCAAGCGGAGCTTGCCCCTCCACAAGGCGGCAGTTCAGACCTCGAAACGCCTCGCTGCTTCCGAGAACCCGGCGGCCCGCTGGATCGGGAAGGATGCTTTGAAGGAGCTCGAAAGCCCGAAGGTCGTAGAAAGGCTCAAAAAGGGAGCCTGAGCCGGGTTCGCCCTCAAGACCCGTAATCCGCTGAAAGTGAACTTTCTGTACTGAAATCCGACGTCTTCGGCCGGATTGGCCACAGTCCGCTTCCGCACTTGCACCCCCCGCCCGGACGGCCCAGCCTCCGCCCTCCATGATGCCCGATCCGGACCAGCACGCCTCTCTGAAGGCGATGTATTCCGACTACTTCCTCGACTACGCCTCCTACGTCATTCTCGAGCGCGCGGTGCCGCACCTCAACGACGGCCTCAAGCCCGTCCAGCGGCGCATTCTCCACTCGATGAAGGAGCTGGACGACGGCCGCTACAACAAGGTGGCCAACGTCGTCGGAAATACGATGAAGTACCACCCGCATGGCGATACTTCCATCGGCGACGCGATGGTGCAGATCGGCCAGAAGGACCTGCTCATCGACTGCCAGGGAAACTGGGGAAATACCCTGACCGGCGACGGCGCGGCTGCCCCACGATACATCGAGGCCCGGCTCACGAAGTTCGCCCTCGACATCACCTTCAATCCGAAGACGACCGATTGGACGCCGTCCTACGACGGCCGCAACAAGGAACCGATCACCCTGCCGGTGAAGTTCCCACTGCTGCTCGCGCAGGGAGTGGAGGGCATCGCGGTCGGCCTTGCTTGCAAGATGCTGCCGCACAATTTCATCGAGCTCATCGATGCCTCGATCGCGGCCTTGCGGAAGGAACCTTTCGAACTGCTGCCTGATTTCCCGACTGGCGGGATCATGGACGCGACCGATTACAAGGATGGTCTGCGTGGCGGCCGCGTTCGGGTTCGCGCGCGCATTTCGACGGAGAAGAAGGGCATCCTTCGCATCACACAAATTCCCTTCGGCACCACCACTGGCGCGGTGATGGATTCCATCGTCGCCGCTGCGGACAAGGGGAAGATCAAGATCGCCAAGATCGAGGACAATACGGCGGCCGAGGTGGACATCCTCGTCCATTTGCCGTCTGGCGTGGATGCTGAGAACCTTCGTGACGCGCTTTACGCCTTCACCGATTGCGAGCTTAGCCTCTCGCCGAATGCGTGCGTCATCGTCGATGACAAGCCGCAGTTCCTCGGTGTCACCGAGATCCTCAAGCGCAATGCGGAGAATACGAAGGAACTACTCCGCATGGAGCTGGAGATCCGTCTCGGCGAACTAGCCGAGAAGTGGCACTTCAGCTCGCTGGAGAAGATCTTCATTGAGAATCGCATTTACCGCGACATCGAAGAAGAGACGACGTGGGAAGGCGTGATCGGTGCGATCGACAGGGGCTTGAAGCCCTTTAAGAAGCTCCTCAAGCGCGAGGTGACCGAGGAAGACATCGTTCGCCTCACCGAGATCAAGATCAAGCGCATCTCCAAGTTCGACTCCTTCAAGGCCGACGAGGAGATCAAGGCGCTGGAGAAGGACATCGAGGAGACCGAGAAGAATCTCAAGCAACTCACGAAGTACACCATCCGCTGGTTTGAGGACTTGAAAAAGAAGTATGGCAAGGGCCGCGAGCGGAAGACGGAGATCACCACCTTCGACCGTGTCGATCGCAGCCAGGTCATCCTCGCCACCGAGACGCTCTACCTCGACGACAAGAACGGCTTCGCCGGCTACGGCCTGAAGAAGGAGACGCCGCTTGAGAGGTGCTCCACGCTCGATGATGTCATCATTTTCGGCCAGGACGGCAAGATGCGGATCGTGAAGGTGGCGGACAAATTCTTCGTCGGCCAGCGCCCGTTGCGGGTGGCGATCTTGAAAAAGGATGAGGATCTCATCTACTCACTGATCTATCGCGACGGAAAGGAAGGCGCGATCCTCGCCAAGCGCTTCCGGGTTGGCGGTGTCACCCGCGACAAGGAGTATGACCTGATGAAGGGCACGCCGGGCAGCCGGATCTTCTACTTCGCCGTTCACAAGAGCGAAGCGGAGAGCGCGGAGCAGATGCTGATCGTCCACATCAAGCCGGCCCTGCGTCTGAAGAATGTCAGCCGTCCCTTCAACTTCGGCGAAGTCCCGATCAAGGGCCGCAGCAGCGGCGGTAACATCGTGACGAAGCTGCCGATTGACCGGATCGTCCGTGCGCCGAAGGACTTCGATCCGGAAGTCGGGGCTTAAGCCACCGGCTCTTCCAGTCGATCCTTCGTGACGGACAGGTAGTAGTCGTCCAACTCGATGCCGGTGAACTCCTTCACGCCCTGGCGTTTCGCCGCCACGGCGGAGCTGCCGATTCCCAGGAACGGATCCAGCAAACGCGTCTCTTCGCCCTTACCGTGGAGGCGGATGCATTGCTCCACCAGTGCGATCGGGAAGCTGGCTGGATGGGGGCGGTCGTTTTCGCGGGACTTGATGGTGTCGTAGGGGATGAACCAGGTGTTCCCGCGGCAACGCTTGTCGACTCCTCCGGTGTGTCCCCAGCGCGCGATGTTCGACTTGTCCTGATACGGAACCCCAGCAGCGCGGCGATCGAGCTTCACGTTGCCGGATTTGGTCAGGTGGAAGACGTATTCGTGGCAGTCGTTGACGAAGCGTTGTGAGTTGATCGGCTTGAAGTGCCCGGCGCTGATCTGCTCTCCGCCGCGGGTCTCGACGGTGATCGACTTGATCCAGTGGAAGGTGTTCTGGAGAGTGAAAAGCGCGCCGGGCCCCTCGGTGAATGCGAGCACGATCTGGTGCGGCATCAGGGGATTCGCGGGGGCAGCGCCGACGTTGAGGAAGAAGGAGCCGTCGTCTGTTAGGACGCGCTTCAGCTCAGCCGCCCAAGCCTTGCACCATTCGATAAACTCGGCGCGTCCTGCAGTGTCGTCGAAGCTGCGGTAATTGATGCCGAGATTATACGGCGGCGACGTGACGACGAGATCCACCGAACCCTCGGCCAAGGTTGGTAGAACTTTCAAACAATCGCCGTGGTAGAGCATGGAGAGAGGGCGGAGGATTCCGCCGGAGTTGGGCTAGGGTTCGGCGGAAAAGTCGGGAGGATTGAGGTCGGTGATCTTCATCTCATGCATTCCTCACGCTTCTTCCTGATCCAGTTCTTCTTCCTCAAAACGGTCTGTTCCTTCAATCCGCCCGAACGCAGAGCCTGCCGGGCTGCCAAGATGGGGAATAATCGCCGGGTCGTAGTTGCAGATCGTGTTGACCTCATAGAGCGCCCAATTCGTGGGCATGTCTGCATACTCTTGGCTTTCATCGCCGGAGAGAAAGCGCCAACCGGAGTCGATCTCGTTGTCTGGCTCCTGGCGATACATGTAGCCGACTTTCAAACCGTCAATGGTAATGCGGTCCGTTGCAAAACAGGACCCCATCGGCGGGATCAGTTGTCTGATCTCATCGGGAGCGATGCAGAAATTGGAATCGCGGGAGGCCACGCCGTTACTGGAGCTTTCCCTTCAGGAGATCCGTCACCTGCTTCGGGTTCGGCTTGGTGGAGGACGCTTTCATTACTTGGCCGGTGAGGAAGTTCAGGAGCTTCTCATTGCCCCCTTTGATCTCCTCAACTTGCTTGGGATTGGCGGCGATGACTTGGTCGCACAGTGCGTCAAGTTCGCCAGCATCGGCGGGCTCGAATCCGAGCTCCTTTGCCACTGCGGCGGGGTCTTTGTCGGGCGCATCGAGCAGCACGGCGAGGACTTCCTTCGCCTGACTTGAGGCGAGGGCTCCGCTTTCGACCAAACCTAACAGCGCGCCGGTTTTCTCCGCGGAAAGCGGCGAGTCGGAGATGGCCACGGAACGGTCGTTGAGTGCTCCGAGCAGGTTGTTGAGCAGGAAGTTTGCAGCCTTCTTGCCGGGGACGCCGGTGGCGGCGAGGGCTTCGAAGTATTTTGCGAGAGGAAGATCAGAGGACAGGACCGAGGCATCGTAGGCGCTCACGCCGTAGTCGGCTTCGTAGCGTGCCGAGCGTTCGTGCGGGCGCTCGGTCAGCAGCGGGCGGACCTTTTCCAAGATGGGCGCGGTGACGATTGGTAGCAGGTCGGGGCATGGGAAGTAGCGGTAGTCGTGCGCATCTTCCTTCGTTCGCATGAGTTGCGTTTCACCGCGGTCGTCATCCCAGCGGCGGGTCGATTGGATCTGTGCGATGCCTGCGTCGAGTTCCTCGGCCTGGCGCTCGACCTCGTGCGCGATGGCGCGACGGACGGCGGAGATGGAGTTGAGGTTCTTCAGCTCGACCTTCGCGCCGAGTGGATCGTTTTCCTTTAGGCGCAGGGAGATATTCACGTCGCAGCGCATCTGGCCCTTTTCCATGTCGGCATCGGAAATGCCGCCCTGTTGCAGGATCATCTGGAGCGAGCGCAAGTAGGCACCGGCTTCTTCGCCGGATTCAAGGTCGGGCTCAGTGACGATTTCCATCAGTGGCGTGCCGGCGCGGTTGAAGTCGATGAGTGAGGAGCTCCCGAGGTGCGTTGACTTCGCGACGTCCTCTTCAAGGTGGATGCGGTTCAGGCGCACCTTGTGACCGGGGCGGGCGATGTTCTTCCGTGCGTCGGTCGGGTAGCAGTGATCGTAGAGGGGGACGGCGCCGCCGAGGCAGAGGGGGAAGTCCATCTGCGTCGTCTGGAAATTCTTCGGCATGTCCGGGTAGAAGTAGCTCTTCCGGTCCCAGCGGGAGATTTCGGGCGATCCGCAATCCAGCAGCAGGCCGGCGAGCAGGGTCTTCTCAATGGCGTAGCGGTTCAGGACCGGCAGGGCGCCGGGGAGGCCGAGGCAGACCGGGCATGTGCGGGTATTCGGCTCCTCGCCGAAGGAGGTTTCGCAGGCGCAGAACATCTTCGTGCGCGTCTTGACCTGGCAGTGGACTTCGAGGCCGATGGTGACGAGGTAGGGCATTTCGGGAAAGCGGCTGGCGGTGAGCGTGACGGAGGATTTCCCGCTGGCCAATCCCGAATGCGTCCCCGCGGTGATGGCTTGTCCGGGGCTTGCCATTTCCGGCCTCCCGGTGCATGGCCGGGGCCGGTCGACCCCACACGGGGAGACGAAAAATCCCATGATGACTTTCCAAATCGGCCTGACCTTGGCGGTCATCGCCTTGACGCTGATCGCGTTCATCCGCGAGTGGGCGGCCCCGGATGTGATCGCCCTGACGGTGCTGTGCGGCGTTGTCGCGCTCGGGCTGGTCGGCATGAACGAGATGACCTCGGTCTTCAAAAACGAGGCGCCGTTGGCGATCGCTGCGCTTTTCATCATCGGCGGTGCCCTGGAGGCGTCCGGGGCGGTCGATCACATCGGCCGTGTGCTGCGGGACAAGCTGCCGAGCAATATCCGCCTCGCGATCCTCGGGTTCTCCATCCTGACCTGCTTTTTCAGTGCCTGGATGAATAATACCGCCATCGTGGCAATCCTGCTGCCGGTGGCGCTTGGCTTCGCTCGTTCCCGAGATTTTGCGCCGTCCCGGCTGCTGATGCCGCTGTCCTACTGCTCCATTCTCGGTGGCGTCTGCACCCTGATCGGCACCTCCACCAACCTGCTCGTCAACGGCACGCTGAAGGATCTCAAGATGGAGCCGATGACGATGTTCCAGCTCGCCCCCATCGGCATCCCGCTGTCGATCGCAGGCGTTGCCTATCTCTCGATCTTCGGGCCGAAGCTGATCCCATCGCGGACCACGATTTCAGGCAGCTTGGACATCAAGGATCGCGCGACGCCGCTCTATCACATTCTGATCGGCGAGAATTCGCCACTGATCGGCAAGCGGCTGAGTGAAACCCCGCTGTTTGATCACGGCCGGCATGTCCACATCATGGAAGTCCGCCGCAAAGGTGCGCGGGAAATGCACGCACTCAATACGCTGACGATCGAGAAGAACGACCGCTTCCTGATCGCCCTGCATGGTCGCAGGGCGAAGGCGGGCAAAGCCGAGGATCTCTGTGCGGAAATCGGCGCGAGTTTGCTTTCGACTATCGATGGTGTGGTGACCGAGCTCGTGGTTCGTGACGAGTCTTCGCTTGCTGGCCAAACACTGGCCCGGTCGGATTTCCGCCAACGCTACAATAGCGTCGTGATGGCGGTGCATCGCAATGGGGTAAACATCACCCATCAGCTCGCCGAGATTCCGCTGGATGCAGGGGACACGCTGCTGGTCATCACGGGGCTCAATAATCTCGATACCCTTGAGGCGACCCGTGACTTTATCCTGACCGATGCGCCGGAGGACACGCCGGTGTCGACTGAGAACAAGAAGCCTCCGCATCATGCCTGGGTTTCGTGGGCTGTGCTGATTGGTGTGGTGGTTGTCGCTACCTTGACCGATCTCCTTTGTGGCGAAGGAAATCTGTTCCCCAAGGCACCTGTCATCCCGATCCACTACGCGGCCATGGTCGGCGCGCTGATCCTGCTGTGGTCGAAGATCGTCACGCCACGCGAGGCCTATGCCAGCATCGATTGGCAGGTGCTGCTGATGCTCTACGGCTTGTTAGGCCTCGGTATGGCGATGCAGTCGACGGGCACCGCGAAATGGTTGGCCGAGGGTTTGGTGACCGTGGCAGGGGGCTTCGTGGCTCCACAGTGGATGCCGCTGGTGATGCTGTGGTTGGTATTCCTTCTCACCATTCTCCTTACGGAGGTGCTCTCGAATAACGCCACGGCGGTGATGATGGTGCCCATCGTGGTAACGCTCGCCCACAGCCTCGGCGTCAGCCATTGGCCGTATGTGATGGGCGTGACCGTCGCGGCCTCGACTGCCTTTGCCCTCCCCATGGGCTACCAGACGCACATGATGGTCTATGGTCCCGGCGGCTTCAAATTCACCGACTTCCTGCGCGTCGGCATCCCGCTGAACTTCATCTGCTGGATCGTCTCTTGCCTGCTGATCCCGCTGATCTGGCCGTTTCATCCGTGAATGCGGGAGCGCCGGTAGTGGACGCCGCGCTGCACGATATGGCCTATCGTTTCAGCTCGTCATAGACGGCCATGGTCCCTTCCAGCATCGCTTGCAGCGTGAAGGGATGGTCCGTCGGCACGGGTGGCGGATCCTCTAACAAACGCCTCACCACAGGCACGGCAGCGGCAGGATCATTCGCTGGAATGCGGCCTGCAGGATAGAGTAGGGCTAACTGCTCTCCCACGCCGCCATGATCGTATCCGGCGACCGGGATGCCCAAGCCGAGCGCTTCCAGAGTGGTGCGTCCGAAGGACTCGGGCTGTGTCGTGAGCGATAGGACCACGGATGAGATGGCAAGGATATCCTTCAGGTCCGAACGCCCACCCGTGAATGTCACTCGCTCGGCCAAGCCTTCCACCGTGAACAGGGCGCGGATCTCGTCCAGATATGCAGCCTTCTTCGGATGTGCTCCACCGGCAATCACCGCATGCAGGCGCTCATCCGGGGACAATGCTTTCAAGATCTTCGCGAAGTCCTCGTGTCCCTTCAACCGGGTGATCCGGCCGGGCAGGGTGAGGAGGTGCTTGCCGTGCGTCTCGGGAAATTCGTGGAAGAAGCCTGCTTTCCATTCGTTCGATGGCTCATAGCCATGGGGGTAGTCGGCGGGATCGATACCTCGGTGAACGACTCGCAGCTTGTCCGGTGAGGCCTTCGGGTAGTGCTTCAGAACATGATCGCGGATGCTCTCCGAAACGCAGATCACCCGCTCGCCGCAGGTCATGATCTCGGAGTAGCGGTTCACCGAGTTGAAGCCGTGGACCGTGGTCACCAAACGTGGTCGTGTCGCCGGGTCCATGCCACGCCACGCGAGCCAAGCCAGCCATGCGGGCACTCGCGAACGCAGGTGAAGGACGTCCGGCTTCTCCTCTGCAAAGAGACGTCGCAGCTTCGATACCAGCAGCAGAGATGACAGGCGCTTGCGGCCGACCGGCATCGTGATGTGGCGGGTGCCGCAGGCTTCGAGCTGCTGGAGCATTTTGCCGCCGCCAGAGACGACCAGCGATTCGTGGCCGAGCTCTCCCAGATGACGGGCGAGCTCCAGCGTGCCGCGTTCGACGCCGCCGGACTCCATTTCGGGGATCATTTGGAGCACCTTCATGAGGATGGCGAGATGAGTCTTTCCAGCACAATGGCAGCGCAGCGGTCGGCCTCGCGAAGCACTTGCGGTGCCTCGGCCAAGCCGGTCGATGGCGACCAGTCGGCAAAGCGAGTGACGAATCCTTCTTCCGCCAGTCGCTCGATGCCGCGCGCCACCCGGCCGGCTTTCTTGGTGGCGGGCACAGGCAGTAGTCCGACCTTCGCGCCGCTACTAAGGGCCTCGTAGATCATGGAGATGCTTTCCTCGGTCACCCAGACCTCGGCGGCCTCCGCCAGCATCTGCGGCAGCCAGTCGCGACCGGTTTCGGAATGGGGAAAGGCGGCCAGGGCCGGGCAGGCCTTGGTCAATGAGTCCAAGGTTCCTGCCGGAGAGCGTCGCGAATCGGTGACTCGCCAAGGACGATCCTTGTCGGCGGAAACGATCTCGCAAATCGCCGCTTCCACTTCCGCCGCGTCCCAGCCATGTGATGAGGATGGCCCGCCTAACAGAATCAATCCGCCATGCCGTGGCCGTCCATCGGGAGGTGGCACACGATTGAGCGCACCGATGGTGGGAATCACGTGATCCTGCGGCTCGCGTCCTCCCAAGTCGTGCTCGGGCACCAGACACAGATCGAAAAGCGCCGCGGGCAAGGTCGGCTTCATCATCAGCACGCACGGGACGTCATGCGCGCGTGACAAGGCCAACAAGGCCGGATGGACCGCGTGGCCCGCCCCGACCAAGAGCCTGGGCTTGGGCAGTTGCTTTGTTTCCTTGAACGCCTTTTTCAGCCGCGAGAAAGGGCCTCGTAACCCGGCGAGATGGATCTTTGACGTGGTCACCGGTCGCAAGCGGCCGATCGCTTCGGCCAGCCCGTAGGATTGGTTCTCGTGGCCTGGCTTGCCGTCGGACAGGACATGGATCTCCAGCGGAGTCATGCTTTGCGGTTCTTTGTGGTGAGCACCATATCCTCAGCCATCCGCCGCCAGCCCTCGGCATCGGAGGGCGTTGGAAAGGTCTTGGTCCACGGCTTGCCGGTGACCCCGGCACCGAGGATGGCGCGCAGCCCCATTCGCTTTGCAGCCTCGGCGATGGATAGCTCCCCGCCAAGTAGCAGCACGAAATCCAGGGGAACCGGGTGCGATGCATCACACTGCTCTAACAGGCCATCGCCGAGATGTCCGGGCACCTCGCGGTCCCAAGGAAAGCGCACAATCCGCGAGTCGTCAGGCAGCGCTGGCAGATTGCCGGGGTCGAGGACATCGATCCGCACATCCGGCCGCAGTTCAAGCAACGTGACCAGCGTCTCCACCGCCTCGGGCTTGCCATCGGGCAGGGTGACGGCAAAGCGGGTCGGCACCGTGGCCGCGAGGGCGGGTTCGGCCGGTGCTTGTTTGGCGAAGAAGCAAAGCGGGCGCGCCTTGTCGATGCGCCAGCGGTCGTGAAACCAGAAGACATCGGTCAACCGGTCGCGCATCGCGGTTTCCAAATGCGCGACGACCTCAGCGGTGCGGGCCTTTTCCGGCACCGGGCGCAGCTTCAGCCGCCAACGGCCGGTGCCGACGCAAAAAACCGAGAGCGTCACCATGGCGGCACCGGTGCGGCGGGCGAGCAGGGCGGGCAGGGGAGTGCAGGAGGAAAGGCGGCCAAAGAAGGGGCACAGCTCGCCATGGCCGCCCGCACGCTGGTCGGTCATCACCGTGACGACGCCACCCTCGCGGAGAAGTGCCGCGGGACCGTTGAAACCATCATGCTTGTCGAAGAGCACCGCGCCCTGCTGCGTCCGGCGCTTTACGGTCAGTTCGTCGAGAAGCGGGTTTTCGAGCCTCCGGAAAATCGGTCCGCCCTTGGCATTGGGACCGAGGGTTTTCACGAGCTGGGCGAGCACTTCCCAATTTCCCATGTGGGACCACACCAGCACCACGCCGCGGCCAGCGTGGACCGGACCTAGCAGGTGTTCCAATCCCTCGAATTCGATGTGATTTTCCAACTGCTCCGGCGTCATCAGCGCGGCGCGCTGGCTACTGAGCATATTATTGCCGGCGCGCCTGAAGGTTTCGCGGACCCGGCGGCGGATTTCCGCTTCATCCGGAGCCTCGGCCGCGGTGGCAATCCGCAGGTTGCGGGCGACCAGCTTGCGCCACTTCGGGAACAGCGCCCAAGCGATCAACCCCAGCCCCTGGCCGACCCGGACCGTGGTTTCCAGCGAGACCAGCGAAAGCAGCCCTTCCGCCGCCCGGAAAGCCGCATACTGCACCCGGTGCCTCAGGTTCGGGGGTTTGGGGGTATCATCGGCAGCTTCGCTCATGCGCGCCGGGACTTTCCACATCTCCGCGGTCCCCGGCAAGCCCTTGGGCTTGCCAGCCTGCCAACCCCACCGCTAGCCTCCCGCCGCTCCGCTCCCATAGTTCAACGGATAGAACAAGGGTTTCCTAAACTCTAGATCTGGGTTCGATTCCCGGTGGGAGTATTTCCTCACAATATGGGGACTCTGTGGCTGATCCGAAGGACCGAGCAGGTCATTCGTAATGATCAGGTTGGGAAACGAACCGTGGGTTCGAATCCCACCCCTTCACGACCTTTTAACCAATTGGTCCTGGGTCCGAGATCGGCGCTCTTTATACGCCAGAACCTAAATCAGGTGAGTCTATCGAGGCGTTAACCACTAGGTCGTAGGTTCCTCTAGGGACTCCGCGTCGTTCTGAGGATCCTGTTGCCTCAGCACCCCCAAGGAGGGATTTCCTGCTTGATTCAAATGTGAAATTAAAATGCACTGGTGAAAAGAGAGGGAAATGGACACCGCGACACTTTCACCGCCACGACGCTACGGCGCGCCTGCCTTGGACAAGGGGCTCGATATCCTGGAGCACCTTTCGAATGAGATGGTGCCGCTGGGACAGCTTGAGATCGCGCGGGCGCTGGGGCGGACGCCGGGGGAGATTTACCGGATGCTGATGTGTCTGGAGGAGCGGGGCTATGTGATGCGCGAGGAGGGGACGGGGAAATTCCGGCTGACGCTGCGCCTCTACGAGCTGAGTCATCGGCAGAATTCGACGACGTTGCTGCTGAAGGCAGCGCGGTTGCCGATGGAGATGCTCTGTGAGTCGGTGGGGCAGGCGTGCCACCTCAGCGTGGTCAATGGGGTGAACCTGATGGTGCTGATGGAGCGCATGCCCTCGTGTCAGGTGTGCCTCGCGGTTGGCGAGGGGTCGCGGATGCCGGTGCTACGAACGACCTCCGGCAAGCTGCTGCTAGCGCAATGGCCCGAGCGAGGGCGGGAGGAATTCCTGAACCAACTCGACGACTTCGCGGAGGCCTCGAGGGCGGAGCGCGAACGGATGTTGAAGACACTTTCTGAATTGAATGGAGCCACGCATCTTCAGACGGCGAGCGGTCTAACAGAGGGCGTGACGGACATTTCAGTGCCGGTGGGCGTTCCGGGTTCCGAAGTCGCGGGTGCCCTGGTCATTTCGTATCTCTCCGGCACCAAGAGCGGCGAGAAGAACGCGCCACGTTATCTGAAGGCGTTGCTGGCGAGCGCCGCCGAGATCAACCGCAACCTGGGGATCGCACGATGAACGGGACGCTGGATGCAGAGGCGATCCGTGAGCCGATAAGCCAGCGGGACATCGCGCGGCACTTCGGCGTCAGTCACGTGACGGTGTCGCTTGCGCTGCGCCATAGCCGACGGGTTTCAGCATCGCTGTCGGAGGAGATTCGCGTCTATGCCGAAAAGGTGGGCTATCGCAGTGACCCGGTGTTGCTCGCGTTGTCCGCCTATCGGGATCGCAAGAGAACCGGCCAAGTGCGTGGGGCGATTGCCTGGGTGAATGCCTGGTCGAAGCCCGGCGAGCTGCGGGCGCATCCTGAAGTCGAGCGCTTCTGGCTTGGTGCCTTCGCGGCGGCGGGAGAGAGACGCTACCGGCTGGAGGAATTCAGATTGGGCTCCGAGCTATCGGCCGAGCGTTTGCATGAGGTGCTGGAGACCCGTGATATTCGCGGGCTTATCGTGCCGCCTCATGTCTCATCGGAAGGATGGAACGGGTTTCCCTGGGAGAAGTATGCGGTGGTGAGTTTCGGACGATGCTGCAACGGACCACGGGGACACAGCGTGGTGCCATCGGCCGCGGCGAACCTTCTGCTCGCGATCCGCAAGCTGCGCGAAGCGGGGCATCGGCGGATCGGTTGCCTGACCGGTTCTTCGCTACTCAGGCAGGCGGGCTACTGCATGATGGAATGTCTGCCGATGGTGAAGCGCGGCCTGCCGGGTGACGATGACTTGGCAATTCTGGACCTCACGGGCGTGAGCGGAAGCAAGGTATCGGCAAAAGTCAGAGCCTGGGTAAGAGCGAATGAACTGGATGCCATTGTGGCGGACGACGCGACGACGATTGAAGCGATCGAGGTTCCCCATGGGGTGACGATGGTCACGCTGGCGGGTGCCGGAAGTGCAGGCGTCGATCCCGGAAGTGAAGAGATCGGTCGCACTGCGGTGCAGATGCTGGATTCACTGATGGAGGAGCGGGCGAGGGGAAACCGTGTGCTTTTCCGTGAGGTGGCGGTGGAGGGCACTTGGCGAGGGTAGTGCAGTCAGGTTGGATTTTGCCGGTTCTGCAGTGGTGCTATAGAATTGGTATGAAAACGACGATGATTGAGCCGTGACGGCTGTTGGCTTCCCCCACGTTTGGGGGGCTTGGGCATTGGAAGATGGACGGCAGCCGCGGGCTGGGGGAAGCTGGGGATCCGAATGATCTCATCGACCATGAATCTGCTTTCCGCTTTTCTTCCGGTTGGGTGCCGGGTGCTTCCTTTGGCTGCGCTCTTCGCCACCCTTCATGCTGCCGAACCGATGACGTCCATCCGCTCCGGAGAAGTTTGGCCCGATACCGAGGGCAAGATGATCGATGCCCACGGCGGCGGGATGCTTTTCCACGAAGGGACCTACTACTGGTATGGCGAGATCAAGCAGGGCAAAACCTACCTGCCTGACGTGAACAAGTCGTGGGGCGGCACGCGCGTCGATGTGACCGGTGTTTCCTGCTATTCCTCGACCGACCTGCTGAAGTGGAAAAAGGAGGGGAATGTGCTGCCGGCGGTGAACGATCCGGCGAGCGACCTGCATCCCGGGAAGGTTCTGGAACGGCCGAAGGTGATCTACAACGCGAAGACCAAGAAGTTCGTGATGTGGTTCCATGCCGACAGCCTCAATTACGCGGCGGCGGGCTGTGGCGTGGCTGTATCCGACACTCCGAACGGGACCTTCAAGTATCTCGGCAGCTTCCGTCCGGACAAGGGTGTGTGGCCGGTGAATGTGACTGAAGAGGACAAGAAGGATCCGAAGTCACCGCTGGCTCGCGATTTTGAAAAGGGGCAGATGGCCCGTGATCTGACGGTGTTCGTGGATGATGATGGCAAGGGTTACCTCTTCGCCGCCTCGGAGGACAATGCGACGATGCACATCTCCGAGCTTTCCGATGACTATCTGAAGACGACCGGCAAGTTTGCCCGCGTCTTCCCCGGCCGGTTGATGGAGGCGCCGGCGGTTTTCAAACGGGGTGGCAAGTATTACATCATCGCCTCCGGCTGTACGGCGTGGGCACCGAATGCGGCGCGCTCGGCGGTGGCGGATTCGATCTGGGGACCATGGAAGGAACTCGGGAATCCATGCCAGGGCGAGAAGGCTGACATCACCTTTCAATCCCAAGGAACCTATGTGCTCCCGGTGGCTGGAAAGGCGGACAAGTTCATCTTCATGGCGGATCGCTGGAACAAGGACAACCTGCCGGACTCGCGCTACATCTGGCTGCCCATCGGCTTCGAAGGTGAGAAGCCGGTGTTGCACTGGATGGGCGAGTGGAGCCCGAAGTGAGCGAGCCATCGTGGAGGATCGATTGCTTCACTTTCCCTTACTCTTCGGGCTTTCCGGGGAATCGGGATCGTGGTAACGCCTTGCCATGAAATATCCGTTCGTGGTGGCGATGCTGGCTTTGTGCGCAGTGTGCTTTCATTGCAGCCAGGTCGGCCCCATCGACGGAAGCGACGAGGTGGTCGGGTCATTCGGAGTGCCTGCTCCGGGATCTTCGCCGCAGCATCCGGTGACGGCGGGAGGGGGGATGTCTTCTTCCGCTCTCGCCCGCGAGATCAACCTGAAGGTGGACATGGTCGCCAAGGGAACCCACGGCCGGAAGGTGGTGCGGCCAATGAGGCCACGCTACATCACGATCCACTCGACGCAGAATTATTCGGCGGACGCGGAGCGGCATTCGCTGGCCCTGAAGCGTGGCGCGCTGCGCTCGGCGAAGCGGCCGGGTGGCAACCGCATTGGCTATTTGATCTGGCATTTCACGGTGGATGACCATGTGGCGATCCAGCACATGCCAGTGACCGAGCAGGGGGAACACGCGGACTTCGATGGTCCCGGCAACCGCTACTCGATCGGGATCGAGATGTGCGAGAACCGCGGCAATAACCAAGCCGCCACGATCGAGCGTACCGCGAAGCTCACGGCCAAGCTGATGCATGAGAACGGTATCCCGCTCAGCAACGTGGTGCCCCACTACCACTGGCCGCGCCGCGGGAAGAATCCGCCGAACAAGAACTGTCCGCATTTCCTGATGGATAATGGCCGGCCGGGCGCGAAGTGGCGGTGGTTCCTCGGTCGCGTGGATTACTACTACAAGCGTGCCTACCAGCAGAGCTACGTGGCGCGATGACCGGACCTACTCGTGAACCTTCCAGTGGCAGCCCGGGCAATCGCGAGACGCTGCTGGATCCAGAGCGCTTCTACGTCTGCCAACGCTGCACCGCGTGCTGCAAGTGGCCGGGCGATGTGCGGATCGAGGAAGATGAGATTGCCCCGATCTCTGCTTTTCTCGGCATGACCGAGGAAGAGTTCATCGCTCGCTACACCCGGCTGCGGACCAATCGCAACGGGCTGTCCCTGATCGAAAAGGACAATCACGAATGCATCATGCTGGAGGCCGGTGGATGCCGCATCCATCCGGTGAAGCCGGAGCAGTGCCGGGGCTTTCCGAACAAGTGGAACTTTCCCGGTTGGCGGGAGGTGTGCGAGGCCAAGCCGGTGCCGATGGAAGAGGCGCGGGCGAGGGGATGGGTATAACCGGACCACAAAAAAGCCCGGGCTGCTGAGGCAGACCGGGCTTGGTGGTAGAAAACGATTTTCCTAGCGACGGCGGCGGCGCAGGAGGGCCAAGAGGCCAATGCCCCCGAGCAGGGCCGTGGCAGGTTCCGGAACGACGTAGACCGAGACGCTGTCGACTGTCAGGCCTGCGGCTGAGCCCGCAGCGCCTTGGCGGAAGTGGACCGAAGCGAGCGAGGTGGCGTCGGTTCCGATGGTGGTCGCGGCGACATAGGCTGTATCGCCGGTGCCATCTTCGGTTGTTGGGTTGATGAACAACGCGCCGGTGTCATTGCCGGTGCCGCTGACCACGTCGTAGCGCACCAGAATCGAGTAAGACTGGCCGAAGCTCAAGACGGTGGTACCGTAGGTCACGGCTCCCGAGCCGGTGCCGAGCGCCATGACGAAGCCGGCACCAGAGCTCTTAATGAAGGTGCGGGCGTAGAAGTTGTTCGCTCCACCGTCGCCCAAGTGCAGGAAGTAGTCGCCGGTCGCCTGAGCGGATCCCACGGTAATCTCCGCCAGCATGTAGATGCTGCCGCTGGTGACGGCAGGAGTGAAGGTGTGCCTCAGGTCTTCGCCGGAAGTGGTCAAGCTGATCGTTCCGTCGGTGGCGGAATTGGAGACTACCGGGCTATTGGTTCCGGCACCGCTGATGGCGGACCAGCCATCTTGACCGGCCAAGGCAATGTTGGAGTAGGTGGGAGCGTTGAAGTCCGTGCTGTAGAGGACGGTGGCTGCTTGGGAGGAGGCAGGCGCGGCCCACAGGGTGCAGGCAGCAAGGGCGCAAAGGAGGGATTTTAGACGTGGGGAGTCCATGGGGCGGCTTTTTTTAGGGAGTTGGAGAGGTAAACGATTCTTTTACCTCCTGAAAAATCCCGTCTAGGAGAGCAGCCCCAATGCCACAGGGGAAGGAAAACCGTTCATTGGGTCGAACGCGTCACATGAATGAACCAACAAAAAATGCCTCCCGCCGGGATGGCGGGAGGCATTCTGCAATTTTACGCAATGAGGGCCGGGGCGATTTCAGGTCGCCTGCTCGCCGCGGGCCATCACGACCTTGCCGGTGCGGACGGTCTCGATGATGTCGAACTGCGAGAACATGCCGACGGCGGCATCGATTTTCAGGCTGTCGCCGGTGATCATGACGATCATCGAGGCCGGGGTGAGATCGACGGTTTTGCCGCCGAAGTGCTCGGTGATCTGGAGGGCCTGCGAGCGATCTTCCGGGGAGCACTTGATCTTGATCAGGATCATCTCCTTGGTCACCGAGTCCGCCGAGGTGTGCTCGAAGCAGTGGATGACGTCGATGAGCTTGGAGACCTGCTTGATGATCTGATCGAGGCCCTGTGGGTCGCCGCTGATGCCGATGGTCATCCGCGAGAAGTTCGCGTTGCGGCCTTCGGAGACGACGAGGGAGTCGATATTGAAGCCGCGACGGGAGAAGACCTGGCAGATCCGCATCAGGACGCCCGGCTCGTTATTCACGAGAATGGACAGCGTGTGGATGGCCCCACGGCGCGGGATGAAACCGGTGCCGGGTTCTTCGGTAGTGACGATGGTTTGGGACATCGGAAAGAAAGTTTTCAGTGAGAAGTTTTCAGTTTTCAGGAACAGCCGATGCGAGGGTCAGTGTTCAGCCAGGAGGTCCTGAAAACTGAACACTGGAAACTCGCAAACTTCGACGTCACGTCGAACCCACGGGCTTGGCCATCTGGGTCTTCGGCGGTTCGGTGATCATGTCCTCGAGGGCGGCGCCGGCCGGGATCATCGGGAACACGTTGTCGGTCTTCACGCACTCGGCGTGGATGAGGATGGGGCCGTCATTGTAGGCGAGGGCCTTTTCGAGCTGCTTGGTGACGTCAGCCGGGCGCTTGATGAAAACGCTCGGGATGCCGTAGGCCGCGGCGAGCTTGCAGAAGTCGGGGTTGCCGACGAGGTCCACACCGCTCTCGCGGTTTTCGAAGAACAGTTCCTGCCACTGGCGCACCATGCCGAGGTAGTGGTTGTTCAGCACCACGATCTTGATCGGCAGCTTGTGGATGGCGGCGGTGGAGAGTTCGAACAGGGTCATCTGGAAGCCGCCGTCGCCGGAGATGGAAATCACGGTCTTTTCCGGATGGGCGAGCTGAGCGCCGATGGCGGCGGGGAAGCCGAAGCCCATGGTGCCGGCACCGCCGGAGGAGAGCCAATGGAAGCTCTCGCTGTTCTTGTAGAACTGTGCGGCCCACATCTGGTGCTGGCCCACGTCGGTGGAGACGATGGCCTTGCCTTGGGTGAGTTCGCAGAGTTCATCGATCACCTGCTGCATGCGGAGGCCGCCTTGCTTCTTGTAGTTGAGCGGGAACTTCTTCTTGTAGCCGTCGAGCTTGGCGAGCCACTCGCCGGTTTCGAGCTTGCCGACCTTCTCGTTGATCTCGGCCAGCGCGGCCTTGGCGTCGCCGACGATCATCACGTCAGGCTGGATCATCTTGTTGGCTTCGGCCGGGTCGATGTCGATGTGGATGATCTTCGCGTCCTTACAGAACTTGGCAGGATTGCCGATGATGCGGTCGTCGAAGCGCGAGCCGATATTGATCAGCAGGTCGCACTCGATCATCGCCTTGTTGGCGTAGGCGGTGCCGTGCATGCCGAGCATGCCGAGCGAAAGCGGATGAGTTTCCGGGAACACGCCCTTGCCGAGCAGGGTGGAGGTCACCGGTGCGCCGATGGTTTCGGCGAAGTGGCGGAGCTCCTTGTCAGCGCGGGCGATCATGGCACCTTGGCCGGCGAGGATCACCGGGCGCTTGGCCTTGGCGATCAGCGCGGCGGCTTCCTTCACCTTGTCGCGGTCGATCTTGAAGGAAGCGCTCACGTCGTAGCCGGGCAGGTTGAAGGGCGGATTCATCGGGCCGGTGAAGGCGCCGGAGGAAATGTCCTTCGGGATATCGATCAGCACCGGGCCGGGACGGCCGGTGGTGGCGATGTGATACGCCTCGCGGGCGATCCGCGGCAGCGAGTTGGTGTCCTTGCAGAGATAGTTGTGCTTCACCACCGGCATCGTGATGCCGAAGATATCGGCCTCCTGGAAGGCGTCCTTCCCGAGCATCCAGGTCACGGTCTGGCCGCAGAGCACGATCATGGGCACGGAGTCCATCATCGCGGTCATCAGGCCGGTCACCGTATTGCCGGCACCGGGGCCGGAGGTCACGAGGACCGCGGCGGGCTTGCCGGTGGCGCGGGCATAGCCATCAGCCATGTGGACAGCGCCCTGCTCGTGGCGGACGAGAATGAACTTCATCTTCGTCTTGACCGTCTCGAGTGCGTCGAAGATCGGAATGGCTGCTCCACCGGAGTAGCCGAAAATGTACTCGATACCGAGGTCATCGAGCGTTTTGATGAGGGCTTGCGCGCCGTCTAGTTTCTCCTTGCTCATGGCAAAATGGGGTTCCGGGACGGAAGTAAGCCGGAAGTTTGCCTTGGGCAATCTGAAAATTGCGATTTTCTGCCTAAATTGAGCGATCGCTTTTCCTTGGTTGGTGAAAATCGGCGAATTTTAGGTCAAGTTTCCGAAATTACCGCGGTGATCTGACTGAAAATCGGGATCAGAAGGGAATCAGCTTCAGGGCCACCGCATAGAAGCCCTTGGGACCGGTAGCGTCGACGTAGGCGGACACGGTTCCGTCTAATTCGGGGAATAGCTCGGTGGCATTTGCCGGGCCGGCTGGGGTGAGCGAGAAGGGTATCACCGTGAATGGGCCATCGGGTTTTTCGGCATGGCGGATCTCGTATTTTGCGTAGCCGGTCACTGGGAATTGAAGCTTGAGGCGCAGATTGCCGTTCTGGTCGCGGGTCTGCATCGAGATCGAGCGGACACTGAGGGCAAGGTCCGGGATGGAGATTGAGACGATGCCGCTCGTGGCGTCGAAGGTGGTAGGAAACCGTGCGATGTCATTCTGTGCCGGCTCGGTGGATTGGCCGTTGCTGTCGCGGAAGACCTTGCCCTCGATGTCATAGCGGGAGCCATGGCAGGGGCAGCGCATGCGCGCCACGCCATCGACCACCGCGTAACGGCCGACGGTGCAGCCCTGGTGGGTGCACTTGGAGTCGAGCGTGACAAAGGTGGTGGCGTCGACGCGGTTCAACGTGAAGGGCTTCAGGTAGTCGATGAAGACGAGTTGGATGGAACCGAGCGGCTCGGCGAGCGGCGGGTAGTCGGAGATCTTCAGGCGGAGGACGGCGGGGCCCGAGGACTGTTCGGCGAGCACGGTGCCGGCCCACTGCGGGCCGAGGAGGGCGGTGGCGCTGCCAAGGACGAAGCGCTTCACCCAGGTGCGACGGGTGAAGGAGGAATCCGGGAGGGAATTCATGGCGGGGTGGGTTAGTAGCCGGGAGCACCGGAGACGAGGTTCTGGATGCGGTCGGGAGGAAGAGGAGCGGCGCGGATCTCGTCCTCACCGATCACGCCGCCTCGACGGGCTAGGGCGTAGATATCGAAGAGGGTTTGTTCCTGCAGGGGGCCGGGCTCGAGTGTCGCGGCCCATTCGAGGGCGTGACGCGGATCGCCGGCTTCCGCGATTTGGCCGGAGATGCGGGCGAGTGCGGGCTGGTAGTCAGCGAGACTGGCTTGGTGCTCCAGCCAATCGGCCGCGGCTGCCGGGTGCGCTTCGAACCAGGCGGGTAGTGCATCCTGGAGTTCCTTGGTGTCGCCGCGCTTCAAGAGGTCCGAGACCTGCCGGGCGTGATCGATGGGGACGGTGACAGGTGAGATTCCGAGGCTTGCCGGATCGATGACAGAGGGTTCGCGGGGTTTTGCGGGCGACGCCACCCGTGCGGCTTCCCAGAAGGGGGATTCGCGTGATGGCAGGCGCGCTGATTTGGTTGGGAGAGGCAAGGGTGAGGGGCGCACTCCGGTTTCCGTTCCGGGCTGCGTGAGGAAAGCAATCGCGAGCGCCGCCGCGATGCCTGCGCCCAGACAGGTGGCGACGAGGGCGCGGTTCATGCGGGAGCGGGGGCTTCGCCCGTGGCGGGCAGTTCTTCAGTAATCTCTTCCGAGATGCACTCCATGCCATCGAAGCGCAGCAGGCGGGCGCTGTTGAAGATCACGAAGAAGGCGCTGAACTCGTGGAAGAAGGCGGCGGCGATCGGATTGACGAAGCCGAGCGTGGAGAGGGTGATCGCGATGATGATGAAGACGAAACCGCAGAGCAGGTTCTGATTGATGATGCCGACCGTCTTGGCGGAGAGCAGCAGCAGGTCCGGCAGGCGGCGCAGGTCGCCGGACATCAGCGCGACATCCGAGGTGTGGACGGTGACGTCATTGCCGAGGGCGCCCATGGCCACGCCGAGATCACCTTCCGCCAGGGCTGGGGCGTCATTGAGTCCATCGCCGACGACCATCACTTTGCGGCCTTCGGCGCGGAGTAGCCGGATGAAGGCGAGCTTGTCCTCCGGCAGGCAGTTTGCTTGGAAGCGGTCGATGCCGGTGTGAGCGGAGATGTGGGCAGCGACTTCGGTGCGGTCGCCGGTGAGCATCACGAAGTCGGCGATGCCAAGCGAGCGGAGGCGAGCAAGGGCTTCGCGGGCTTCCGGACGAATGCGGTCGGCGAGCAGGAAGGTGGCGACGTGCTTGCCATCGACGGCGAGCAGCACGAGCGATTGGCGGGTGAAGTCGGGCGGGTGGATCGCGAGGGTGACGCCGGATTTCTCCAGGAACGAAGGGCGGCCAACGAGCACGCGGCGGCCCTCGACGCGGCCTTCCAAGCCGAGGCCGGAGTGCTCGGTGAAATCGCCGACTTCGGGATGGTCCGCGGTGGCGACGGCATTCGAGATCGCGCGGGCGACGGGGTGGTTTGACTTGCCCTCGATCGCGGCCGCGATGTGCAGGGAGGAGGCGGTATCGAAGTCCTCCGTGTGGACCAGGGTGTCCTCAAGCTCGAGCTTGCCTTGGGTGAGAGTGCCGGTCTTGTCGAAGACCACGGTGTCGACCATGCGAGCGGATTCGAGATGGCGGACGCTCTTGATCAAAAGCCCCATGCGGGAACCTGCGGCGATGGCGGAGACCATGGCCGAGGGACTGGCGAGCACGAAGGCGCAGGGGATGGAGACGACCAGCACGGCGATGGCGCGGCTCACGTCCTGCGTGAAGAGGAAGACGGAAGCGGCGATCAGCAGGATCAGCGGCGTGTAATAACGGGCGTAGTCTTCCGCGAGCGAGATGATCGGCGCTTCGGACTCCTTCGCTTCCTCGATGATCGATTGGACGCGGCCCATCACGGTATCGCTGCCGGCACCGGTCACGCGGGCCTCGATGGCTCCATTGAGATTCGCGGTGCCCGCGAAGATCTCCGAGCCGGGGCCGACCTCGACCGGCACGGACTCGCCGGTGATACGGGATTGATCAATGAGGGCAGTGCCGGTGAGGACGCGGGCGTCGGCAGGGATGGCCTCGCCGGGACGGACCACGATCTCATCGCCGGGCACGAGTTCGGACGCTTCCACTTCTTGCTCGGCACCATTCCTTTTCCGGCGGGCGCGGATGCGGGAAAGTTGGCGGAGCTTCGCCAAGGCCATTTCCACGCCGACGGTGGTGCGCTCCTCCAGCATCTGGCCGAAGACCAGCACGATGGCGACGATGCCGCCGGTGAGATACTTGCCGGTGGCGAGGCAGGCGGCGAGGGCGAGGACCACGTACTGGTCCATGTAGAATTGCGTGGCGGCGAATCCCGTCGAGCGGATCGCGGTGATCATGCCGGAGACGATGGGGATCGCGACGATGAGGGAGCCGGCGAGGGCGAAGGCGCCGCTCAAGCCTTCCTGGTCCGGACGCAGCCAGCCGGTCACTGCGGAGGCAATCAGCAGCATGCTGGCAACGAAAAGCAGGCGCAGGCGCTTGCGGGTGCCGGGATCGAGAGCGTAAGGGGAATCTTCAGTGTCCATACTCCGGCGACGGTTCGAGGATGAGGGAGGGCCGGGCTTGATCTGCGGGCAAGAGGGTGCGGGAGCGGATGCGTCCCATCACGGTGTCCAGGGTCTCTTGAAGCAGCCGGCCGGAGACGAGTTCCGGCTGCTGGCGGTAGTTGACTAATAGAGCAGTGAAGGCGGAGGACTCGCCCTCTGCGTCGGCGAGCAAGCCGGAGGCATGGCCTTCGGCGCGATGGCGGATCGAAGCGGCCTCGCCTTCGCTTTGAGAGAGCGTGGTCGATTCATACTGGCGGGCGTTTTCGAAGAGGGTCTTGGCGAATTGCTTGGCGTTGGTCACGTCCTCGAAGGCGGCTAGCACCTGCGAAGGGGGCGAGAGTTCGCGGATATCGATGCCGGAGATGACAACGCCGAGTTGCAGGCGGGTGGCCTCGTCCTGCACTTCCCGCGCCGCGGCGGAGGCGAGGTCGCGGCGGTCGGACGTGAGGCTGGCATCGATCTTGCGGTCCGCGAGCTGGCGGGTGATCGCGCGATAGCCGAGCTTTTCTAACAGAGTCCCAATGCCCTCGCCGGCGGAGGCGTAGCGGAAAGGCTCGGCGATGCGGTAGCGCAGGACGAAGCTGCCCTGCACCACATTGAAGTCCGAGCTGAGCGAGTAGCCACGGGTGACGGGATCGAGTGACCTGCCCTTCACGTCATCGTATTCGCTGTAGACGGCCCCACCGACGGCGGTGGTCTTCATTTTCTCCGCCATCTGGGCATCGGTGAATTGAACCGCCTTGTCGGGATCCTGGATCTTGGCGCTGTCCATTTTCCAACGGTCCAAGGGCAAGGCGAGATCCTTGCCGGTCTCGAAGCGCAGGACCTTGTCGAATGGCTCGGGCAGACCGACGAGCAAGCCGGGGCCGTGGACCTGTGGTTGGAGGCGGCCGAAGCGGAGGAGAAGCGCCTGCTCCTGCGGCTGGATGGTGCGGATGCCGGAGAGTGCGTAGAGCAGCAGCAGGATCGCGAAGACCCAGCGCGCATGGGCGGTGAGGTGCTTGAGCAGGATCAGCAACGCTTCGACCGCGCGACCTTCCGACCTGAGCGAGTGCTTCTTCATTGGTCGAGCGTGACGGGTGTCGCCGGCAGTGTGGTGGCTTCAGGAAGCTGCGCGGGCAGTTGCGGTGCAGGCTGAGATGAAACCGGCTGGTGCTCGGTGAGCGCGGGAGCGGGCACTGGTGGCGCCACCGGCTGCGAAGGCGCAGGCGACGGCACGGGCTGGAGCGAAGGCGGATGGGCATCGCTTTCCTTCAGCCAGTGGAAGGGGGCCACGCTGGTGTCCAGCACCACGGTGGTGTTCTTGTCGACGACGGTGCGCAGGCTCTGCAGCTCGCGGAGAAAGCGATAGAATTCAGGGGCCTCGCCGTGGGCCTTGGCATAGACCGCGGCGGCTTCGGCTTCGGCCTTGCCTCGGATCTCCTCGGCCTGGCGCTTGGCTCCGGCGATCATGCCGCTGGCTTGCTTGTCGGTCTCCGCTTTCATCTCGGCGGCCTTGGCGCGGCCCTCGGCACGGAATTGAGTGGCCTCGCGCTTGCGCTCGGCGCGCATGCGGCGGAAGACGGATTCGGTGTTCGCCTCGGGAAGCTGGATCTGGGTGATACCGGTGGAGAGCAACTCGATGCCCATGGTCTCGCGTGCATCGTTTGCGGCGAGGGCGAGCATTTCCTTCTCCAGGTCCTGAAGCAGTGAAAGGCGACCTTCCGCGGCGACGAGATCGCCGAAGGGATGACGGCCGAGCACGGTATTGCGCGCGGAGGTCACCAAGGCATCGAGTTTGCCGCTAGCGTTCGCGGTGTCGGAGACCGAGACGTGGAAGCGTAGAGGATCGGCGACTTTCCAAGTGAAGAAGACGGGCACGATGACGTTGCGCTGGTCCTTGGTGAGGGTTTCGCTGAGGCGGATATCGGCATGCTGGAGGCGGCGGTCGATGCGGACGACGCGCTCGATCGGCGCGGGGAGGCGCAGGTAGAAGCCGGACTTGTCCAAGGTGCGCACCGGCTTGCCGAAGCGCAGGACCAGCGCGCTCTCCGTCTCGCTGACGATGAAGCCGCAGGCGGAGGCCAGGACGGCGAGGCCTACCGTGAGGATCAGGCCGAGGCGCAGGGTGGCGGTGCGGCGTTTGCAGGATTCTTCACTCATTTCTTCTGCGGGGAGGCTTCGGGTTTGAAGAGGTAGTCATTGTCATCCGGCATGGAGACGGGTGCGGGGATCTGGCCGCGGTCGGTGCGAAGGAAGCCCTCGATGTCGAGGTCGAAGGCATCGCGCGATTTGGAGGGGCGTGGCACCAGGGTCTCCGGCGCGACGGGGGCGGTATCGACGAGATCCGGGTTCAGCACCTTGCGGAGATCGAGCTGGGTGGACATCGAGGAGCGAATGCGGTCGTCGAAGATCGCCTTCTTGGTATTGGCCAGGGTGTCGTCGAAGACCCGGAAGCCCTCGCGCAATTCAAAGAGCGGGCGGGATGCTGCCCAGGCATCGCGGCGCAGCGTGAAGCGCGTGGTTTCGCCCTTGGCGCGGTCGAGCCGGCTCGAGGCGGCGGACTCGGCATCGACGACGATCTGATAGGACTCGCCGCGGGCGCGGGTGGAAAAGTCGCGGCGATAACTTTCGCCATCGTGGATAAAGGCTTCCCGCTCTTCCATGGCGGCCAGCACTTCCTGATACGAGGGGGCGACCTGAACCGGCGGATGGACATCGCGCAGGCAGATTTCCTCAATGCGGATGCCGGCGCGGTCGTGGTCCAGCGCTTCCTGAAGCTGTTGCTGGAAGTCGCGGCGGATGTCCTCGCGCGCGGTGGTCATTACTTCCGCGGCACCACGCCGGACTGTTAGATCAAGCAGGATACGATTGCCGATGTCGCGGACGAGTCTCTCCGGATCGGCGGCACCGCGGAGATAAGCCGCGGCATCGGCGATGCGGTAGTGGATGGGCACGGAGATCGAGAGCAGGTCATCGCCGCCGCCGACGAGCGACATTTCCTCGCCCTCGTAGTGGGCGCGCTCCCAGAGGATGGGCTGGCCGGGATCGGAGCGGAAGCCGAGGACGGTCTCGTGGAGCTTGCCGGTATCGACGCGATGCACGGTGCCGAGCGGCCATGGGAGGGAAAGATGGAAGCCGGGATCGAGCGATGTTTCATCCCACGCGCCGGCGGTTTGGCGCACTCCGCTCTGAGCGGCACCGACTTCATGGAAACAGGTGCCGAGCCAAGAAAGAAGAAGTGCAGAGAGAAGGAGGGGAAGCAACTGGCGGCGCAACGCGGGCCACATCCACATTTCGGGAAGCTTCAACGAGAAGGCATCCTCATCCGTGCGCGGGGCCGGGAAACAGGCGCGGCCCTCCTTGCCCATCCAGCGAAAGAAAAAGAAGGCGCCGGGTGGCAGCAAGGTCTCCCAATGGCGGCGCGGCGTGTAGAGCCGGGAGACGAGTTTTACGAAGGTGTCTGCTGCCAGGATGGTGACGAGGCCGCAGAAGCCCCAGCCAAGAACCAACTGGACCGCCGCCGGCAAGTAGGAGGCGGCGAAGAGGATTCCAGCTGTTAGAAAATGCAGTGCCACCGCGAACCTGCCCAGCATGCCCTGCAGTGGCGAGGTCTTGTCCTTGTGGAGCGAGGCGAGGATGCCGAGGAAGGCGCAGAGGGTGCCGGCGATCAATGCGACCACCGGGAAAACGACAGGAAGGACGGACCAAGCCTGTGTCCTGTTAGAAAGGAAGAACCAAGCGCCGGAAGCGGAGAGCGCGGCAAGCAGGCCGAACCATGCGAGGCGACCGCTCGCGAGCGCAGCTAGAAGCGCAAGCGCTCCGGCGAGGGGGAAGAGCCAAGGCAGTCCTTGCGACGCGGCCAAGACGGCGAGGAGCAAGGCTTCTGCCCAGAGAAAGGCGGCTTGTAGCTTGATGCGAGGCATGGGGGTCCCGAGAACGGGGAAGACCGGCCGGGAACAAGCCCGGCCGGTCATTGTCAATGAGGCTGGAGACGAAGCTCAGGGATCAAGGCTTCGGATGCATGAGCAGCACCTGGCCGTCTTCGACGTAGGAGGCAACCGCCTGCGCCTTGGTCAGCACGCCGCCGAGACCATCCGGGCAGTTGGCACGCATGCCGGCCGGATTGCTCTGGAGGTGACCCTGAACGTTGATCAGGAAGGTGCCGGGACCGAAGACGGACTCGGTGTTGATCACGCCGGAGGTTTCCCAGAGGCCGGCGGTGTTCTGGGTCGAGTAGGTCGGAGCCACGCCGCTATCGCGGGCGAAGGTCACCGGGTAGTTGAAGGTACACTGGAGCTTGGCCGCGTAGTTGTTGTGGCGGTCGAGAGTCCAGGTGCCGCCATTGCGGCCATAACGGGCGAAGACGGCGTCAGCCGGGGCATTGCGGTCCTCGCAGATGACGATGAAGTCCTTCGAGATGGCGATGTTGTCGATGCTGACCGGGAAGTCGGTGCCGTTGGCGATGATGCCACCGGTGTAGGTGCCGAGCGTGCCGGTGGCGCCGTTGGCGGCCACGAGCTTGCCCGGGGTGCCGGTGTAGGTGCCGCCTGGGGTGACAATGTTCGCCGAGTTGTAGATGACGCTGAGGGTGCCGTTGGCCAGCGGATTGGTCGGATTGAAGGTCACCTCATAGAGACGGCCGAGCGGGTTCGGGCCGCTGCCACCGGTGGTGGAGAAGAACATGCTGCGGGTCGGCTGGGTCGGGTCGAACTCGGCGTCTTCCACGCGGACAAATCCGAAGCCACCGACATTGTCCGCGGCGACCGAGAGCTGGCCGGAGGTGAGCGTGGCGGCATTCGGGATTTCCACCCACTTGATCGGAAGGCTGCCGCTGGTGAAGCTGCCTTCGTTATGCTGGGCGGCGGCACCGGCGAGCACGTAGACCTTGCCGTTGGTGAGGCCATTCTTGTCGAGCACGCTGGTGGAGCGGCGCTCCTTGTTGCCGACATACATGTAGACGTAGGAGCAGACGTTGTTCTGCGGGGTCGGGCCGTCTTCGGTGGAGACGATGACGGTGAGCGCGTCACGGCGGGGCTGCACGATGGTCGTTTCACGGGTCACGCGGCCGAGGTCCGGCACGGTGTACATCTTGCCATCGGCGACCACCACGGTCTGTGGTCCCTGGGCATCATACATGCCGCTGGTGGACTCTTCGTTGGCGAAGAAGACGGGGCGATCGAAGCCGTGTTCAGGGCCGGCGAAGGAGCCCGAGCAGAAGCGGGTGAAGGCGGAGGTGTCGCCTTCCTGTGGCGGGCGCGCCGCCTGGAAGGTATTCTCAAGGTAGAGGTCCTTGTGGGCGACGGTGCCGCTGACGATGCCGCCGTCGTTGCTCAGCACGAAGCGGGAGATCCATGCACCTTTGTAGCGGGTCACGCCCGGGAACGGACGGGAGAGGTTGGCATCGGTCAACTCGTGGGAGCAGAAGAGGATATTCTGGCCGGTGACCGTGTCCTTATAGAGGCCCATGGCATCCGGGATGCCGCAGAAGGCGAAGTCCGTGGCGCCGGCCGGAGCGGTGCCAGCGGTGAGCGGCAAGCGGTCACCGACGGTGACGATCGGCTCGAAGTTGAAGTCAGAGGAGGCGGTGCCGAGGAGGTAAGCGCCTTCGGTGGTCTTCACGCCCTGGGCGTGGAGAGAGGACGCCAGCGCCAGGCCGACAAGCGTGATGGAGGTGGATTTCATGGTGTTGTGGAGTAGGGAGTGGGGAGAGTTTTTTCAGGCGTTGGAACGACGGCGGCGCAGCAGGGCGAGAGCGCCGAAGGCACCGAGCAAGGCGGAGGATGGCTCTGGCACGGCCATGCTGCTGATGCCGGTGCCGCTACCGAATGCGCCCACTGGAGTGGCGGCACCGGTGAGGGAGTCGATCGAGTAGAGCGTGGAGGTCAGGCCATCGGTCGAAAGCGAGGCGAAGAGGTTGCCATTGAAGTCAACGACGAGGCCGCCGAATGAAGTGACGTCGAAGCCGAGCGATCCGACGGTGAAGAGTTCAGCGAGATCCGGGCTGAAGCTGCGCACCAGGGAATTGGTGGCGCTATCGAGCATGAAGGCGGAGCCGAAGTCGCCGTCGATCCCAAGGCCGAAGATGTTCGGGGCCGAGCCTTCGTGGGCATCGCCGGAACCGTAGAAGAGGCTGGGATTGGAGGTCACGGCCCCCGCCATGTTCAGGGAGAAGTTTTCCGAGGCGTCGGTGAGGAAGGAGAGGGATCCTGAGAAAGGATCGTAGGCAAGGCCACCGCTGAAGCCAGCGGGCGAGAGAGAATGGGAGACGAGGTTCGCGGCACCGTTGGAGGCGACGCTGTAGAAGTTGGCATTACTATCGATGCCGTAGAGGACACCCGTGCTGGGATTGTAGGTGATATTGACGAGCGTCGCGAAGGGGTCGGAGGTGACACCATCGGAACCTACAAGGCCGCTCACGGCAAACGAGGAGGTGAAGACCGCTGGCGTGGCGCTATCGAACTGGACGAGGTGATTGTCCGTGGTGACGCCATAGAGCGATGCGGCCGAAGCGGCGGGGGCGAGTGCCAGGATGGCGAGTGAGAATAGCAGGTTGGTTTTCATAGGAGGTGGATCGCGTAGTGGAGGCGAGGGGCCCGATCCCCGGATATGCTCCCGGACGGGTAGCGTAGGATTGCGAAATCCCAGCGGCTGATTGCCAACATCGTGTCGAAACGAGACCGTCATATGGCAATGTCGCCATCGACGTCCGGCATGCCATTCAACCAATTCGTAACACCGACGTGCGTGCCTCGATCCGGACTTCTGTTAGATCGCGCAATGGAAAGCTCGTGCCGCGTGCTGAGGTGGCATCAAAGCACAGTCCTGAATGGCAAACACGAAGAAGCCCGCCGGGATGGCGGGCTTGGAGTGACCGGACTGCGTTGATTGAAGAAACAGAATCGATCATGTTGCGATCTTGCCTGGAATCGCCGATCTCTGGTTGGCGACGAGATCGTCAAGTGTAGCTCATTCTCTATCGTAGTTCTGATCGACGATCTGCAAGCGCTGTCTTTCCTTCTCCAATCGGTCCAGCTTGGTGGTGTCGCTGTCGAGAACGCGGGCCATTTTGAAGAAGAGGTCGGTCTGATCCCAGATGCCGGTGAACAGGCTCGCGCCGGGTCCTTCCGCGGAGATGGGGACGGGACTGGCGGTGTGGTCGTGCGTGCGGAAGCCGACGGCCATTCGATAGCGGTTGTCATTCCGGGGATAGCCGGTGGTGGAGTCGGTTTCGTAGTCGGGGAAGCCAGAGGCACCTCCGGTAAGACCTGCATAGCCGGACTCGGCGCGCACGTTTTCGGTGGCTCCGGGGGCGTCGCCGTCGACCACGCCGAGCACTTGCATTGATTGATTGTGATCCGCGGTGGCCAGCACGAGCGTGGGACGTTTCGGATTGGCCTTCGCGAAGGCCCGGCTCACGCCGATCGCCCGGTCGAGTTCGATGACGTCCCAGATGGTGCCGGCGGCCTGGTTGCCATGCGATTGCTTGTCCACCGAGCCGCCTTCCACCATGAGGATAAACGGGGAGTCGTTTTTCGATAGCGAGGCGATCGCCTTGGCGGTCATTTCCTCGAGGAAGGGTTGGTCGGGGAATGTCGGCGTGGCGGTGGACGACTCGTCAGCGGGGCGAAGGTAGCCGAGCTTGTCATAGGCGACTGTCATCGCGTCGCTGTGAAACAGGCCGATCAGCTTGTCGGGTGGCTGGGCGAGCGCATTCAAGCCACTGCGATCGGCGACGTGGACGTAACCGAGCGAGACCAGTTCCTGAATCAGATTCCGGTTGTCGGCACGGGCATCGAACTGGGTCTTGCCGCCGCCGAGGATGACATCGAATGCTGGGCCACTGTTGAACGTGCCGTCGACGAATTGGCGGGCGATGTCCTGCCACTGTCCGCGGGAGATCGTATAGGATCCTTCTGCTGCCGGTGTGGCGTCGGTGACTTGGACGGTCGTGACGATTCCGGTCTTGTAGCCATGGAGCCGGCGTAGGTAGCTCCAGAGTGTTTCAAAACGAGGGTTGTCGAGCAGGGCTTCGGAGGTTCCGCGCCAATCGTTGTTGTCGGGGAAGACGTTGAGCGCGCCGTTCACGGTCTTGTTGCCAGAGGACCAGGCGCTCGCGGTATTGGCCGAGTCCGGCACCAGTGCGTTGTGCGAGTGAGTGAGCACCATGCCAAGGTAGGGCATGCGATCCATTTCTAACAGCTGGTCAAAGAATCCGCCGCGAAATCTTCCGCCGGTACTGCGCGAGACGATGCGCCCGGCATCGCGATAGCTCTCGCCCATGGCATCGCCGATGAAGAGGATGATGTTCTTCTTGTTGCCGGGGCGCGCCTTGAAGCGCTGCACGCCGATCTTGCGAGTGTCGCTGCCCGTCCCGCTTGCGTCGTGGACTTCGGCGACGATGGTCTTCACTCCCTCGACCGGAAAACTCCTGGCGCGGAAGACCCAGGCCTTGTCGATGTCGCCGGGGAGCGAATCGTTGTCAGTGGTTGCTTCATCGGCCGTGCCGAATTGCGAGCCGATGTCGTTTCCCAGCTCATCACGCAGCACCAGCGTGGCGCTGGTATCCGTAAGACCACGGGCTTCCACCCGGAGATCGAAATACTGCCGGGTGAGCAGGCGGCAGCGTTCGGGAAGGTCGAGATTGACCTGAGGTGCGGCGAGGAGGATGGGTGAAACGGCAGCGAGACAGACAAGCGGTAGAAGCCTGGACATGGCGTGGATGGGTTTGCGGGCCCGTGACGAACCGGCGCGATCTCTCGGCGCCGGGGTTCACGGCCATCCTCCACCATGTGCATCTGTGGCGGCGCGACAACGAGATTCTCCCGCCCTCACCGACCGATCACTTGTCCACGATTCGCAGGATCGGCCCGCTTTGATCGACGATGTAGAGGTTTCCGGAGGGATCCTCGCCGAACGAGGTGATCATTCCGAGCTTGCCGCCTTCCGGCTGGAAGTCGTCGGTGTAATCCTTGAAATCGGTAGCCTTGTCGCCCTTGAGGACGAAGGACCAGACGCGGCGGCTCTGGTAGTCTGCGAAGATGTAGCGGCCTTGCAATTCCTTGACGGGACCGCGGTAGACGTAGCCGCCAGTCACGGAAAATCCTTCGTCTGACTTATTTCCATGGGCGTAGCTGTAGACCGGCTCCACGTCGTTCTTCGGGGCTGGTCCGCCGATCTTGTCGTTGGGATTCTTCTTGTCGGCTTCGCGAAGACGCCAGCCGAAGTTGGAGCCCGCGCCTTTACCCTTGGGCAGGTAATCGATTTCTTCCCAGTGGTTTTGGCCGACATCGCCGATCCAGAAATCGCCGGTCTGGCGGTCGAATGAGCAGCGCCACGGGTTTCGCATGCCGTAGGCCCAGATTTCCGGCTTCGCGTCTTTCTGGCCCACGAACGGGTTGTCCTTAGGAACCTGATAGCTGTCCTCGGGTGAGGTATCGATGCGCAGGATCTTGCCAAGGTAGGTGTTCAGATTTTGGCCGTTGTCGTGGGGATCGTCACCGGCGCCGCCATCACCGGTGCCCACGTAAAGCATTTGATCCGGTCCGTAGGCGATCCAGCCCCCATTGTGATTGTCGAAGGGTTGCTTGAAGGAAAGCAGGACGGCTTGGCTGTCCGGATCGGCTGACTTGAAGTCCGGTCCTTTTGCGACGAAGCGGGAGATGCGGGTGTTTTGGTCGCGGTCGACGAAGTTCACGCAGAAGCGGCCGCTTTTCTCGAAGTCCGGTGCGAAGGCGAGCCCGAGGAGGCCTTCTTCATTCCCCTTGCGGCGAACCTGCGAGGAGATGTCGAGAAACGGCTCCGGCTGCTTCTGGCCGGTCTTCGCGTCGATGATCCAAATGCGGCCGACTTGCTCGATCACCCACAGGCGGTCCTTTACGTGCGATGGTGCGCCGACCCAGAGCGGGCGCTCGAAGCCGGTGGCGACGGTTTCCACGCCGGGCTTGGCGTGGGCGAAGGTGACGGTGGCGAGTGACGCGACGAGAACGGTGAGGCGCATGATCGGCGAAGCTAGCGGCACTCGCGGCGGGCGCAACCCGGCAGCTTGTCTCCGTGCCGTATCCTCAATCGGGAAGGATCTCGGCGAGCGCCTGACGGGACTCGACCAGCATCTCGGCGGCGATTTCGCGGATTTCATCCGCAGTGACCAGCTCCCACTCGCGGCGCATTTCTTCCGGTGTCACGAGGCGGTCATATTGCAGCAGGCAATCGCCGACCCATGAGGCGTGGGCGGCGGTGCTTTCCATGGCCATTTTTGTCTGGCTGACGGCGAGGCGTTTGGCGCGGGCGAGTTCATCGGCTCGCGGGCCGTTTTTCCGGAGGTCTTCGATCTCGCGGAAGATGCACTCCAGCGACTCTTCCCGCGAGTCGGGTGCGAGTCCGGCGTGAATCTCCAGCGAGCCGGCTTCGGCGAAGAGATTCACGTCGCAGGAAATCTGATAGCAGAGGCCACGCTTCTCGCGCAGTTCCTGGAAGAGCCGCGAGCTCGCGCTTTCACCGAGGATCATCCCTAACAGCCGAAGCGCATGGCGGCGTGGATCGCGCCGTCCCAAGGTACGGAAGGCGAGTGCGAGCTGAAGTTGCTCGGTGTCACGCGTTTCCTTGAGGTGACGTGGTGCGGTAAGGGTTGAGGGATCGAGCTCATTGATTGAGGGCAATGAACGTGACGTGGGCAGGTGCGGCAGCAGGCGCTCGCGTGCCTCGTCCACGCTGAATGGTCCGGCGACTGCGATGACCACATCCTTGCGGAAGTGGTGAAGGTCGCGGAAGGCGGCCAAGGCCTTCTTGTCGATCTTCGTGATGCTCTTCTCCGTTCCGGCGATGGGTTCGCCGAGCGGATGAGGGGACCACAGTGCTGCGGAGATCAGGTCGCCGATGTGATCGGACGGGCTCTCGCGATACATCACGATTTCCTCGCCGATGACCTCGCGTTCCAGTTTGATCTCCGCTTCGGGAAAGGCGGGGTGCCAGACGAGATCAGAGAGCATGTCCGCCAGCAGCGGCAGCGTTTCCGCTTCGCCGCGGGCCTCGTAGGTTACTTCGTCTTCGGTCGTGCAGGCATTGAGCGAAGCACCCACGTCTTCGGTTTCGAGGCTGATCGCTCGCGCGTCGCGGCGAGCGGTGCCCTTGAAGACCATGTGCTCGACGAAGTGAGCGAGGCCGCTCTGCTTCGCAGGATCATCGCGGCTGCCGGCCGGCACGTGGATGGAAAGCGCTGCGCACTCGGATTCCGGCAAGGTTGCGACGGCCAAACGAAAGCCGCCGGGCATCTCCACCATTTCATAGCGCGCACGGCTCATGTTACTTCAGGTCGTCGACCTCGGTTCCTTGCATCAGCAGGGCAGTCGCCAGCGCAATATCGGCGGGCACCGTGATCTTGGGATTGGGAAACGCGGAGACGACCAGCTTCGTCGAGATCCCCATGGCTTCCACCACCGAGACTTCATCCGTCACGATCGTCTGGCGCTCGAGAATGCCAGCGTAGGCGCGGCGCAGGAGGGAAGTGCGGAAGATCTGCGGCGTCTCCATGGCCCACAGATTGGTGCGATCCACCGGGTAGCGGGAAAATCCCTCGGCGTCCGCCTTCTTCAAGGTGTCCGCCACTGCGTGCGCCAGGGTGGCAGCCCCAAATTTCCGTGCCGCCTCGATGCATTCGTCGATGGCTTCCGGCCGCACCAGCGGGCGGGCACCATCGTGGACGGCGACGAGCATGTCTTCCGCCCCAAGGATGGCCAGGCCATTGGCCACCGAGTCCTGGCGGTGCTCACCTCCGTCGACGCGGTCGATCGGCTTCGTGTAGACTTCGTCTTCCAGCAGGCGGAAGCGTTCTTCGGGGCAGACCAAGACCACCCGTGAGATGCCGCTGGCGCGCATGAAGGCGTCGACGGTGTGGGCTAGCACGGACCTGCCGTGGATCTCCGCGGCCAGCTTGTCGAAACCCATCCGCCGGCTGGTGCCGGAGGCCACGATGACGGCGGCGCAGCCCATGGTGTCAGGAAAGGCGTTTGGCGACTTCCTGTGAGAGGGTCTTGCCATCGGCACGACCGGCGGCGCGTTCCTGGGAGAGCTTCATGACCTTGCCCATGTCGGCCTTCGAGGCGGCGCCGGTTTCGGTCACCACGGCATCCACCAGCGCGGCGATCTCTTCGGCGGTCATGGCTTTCGGCAGGTATTTCTCCAGCACGGCGATTTCGGCCTTCTCGGTCGCGGCGAGTTCCTCGCGGCCGGCGTTGGAAAATTGCTCGAAGGAATCCTGACGCTGCTTGATCTGCTTGCGGATCAGGGCGGCGACCTCGGCGTCGTCGAGCGGCGCGGTCAGGTGGCCCTTTTCGATGGAGGCATTGCTCATCGCGGTCTTGAGGGCGCGGAGAGCATTCAGGCTCACGGCGTCCTTCGCCTTCATGGCGGATTTGATGTCTTCAGGGATGCGGGCGGCAAGATCGCTCATGGAGCGGCCTTGTTAGCCGCTTGCCTTGGGGCGGGGAAGTGGAATCCTTGCCGGGAGGCTTGTTGGCAGGCAATCGGGGAAGGGATGAGAGAAAAGTTAGGAAAGCTAAAAGAAATCGGTATTTTTGCGCGAGAATCGGCTTTACATGCCTGACTCGCTCCCTAGATTCCGCGGCCCGCACCGAACCTAACGCGCGATTTTCCCATGAAAGTTCTTTCCTCGCTCTCTTCCGCCAAGCGCCGCCACGCCGATTGCCAGGTCGTGAAGCGCAAGGGCACGCTCTACGTCATCTGCAAGAGCAACCCGAAGTTCAAGGCCCGCCAAGGCGCGACCAAGGGCACCCGCCTTTCCAAGCAGGGCGTGAAGTAATTCCCGCAGCGGAATTTCCAGTTTTAAGAAGGCAGCCTGCGGGCTGCCTTTTTGCGTGTGCAGGGGAAGGCGTGGATTACCGCTACCTGCTTATGATCCCGGCTTCCCGGAAGGAGAAGTAAGGGAGCCGCCCGCCTTCCGGCCGGCCGATGATGACGTGGTCGAGGAACACGAGCTGGAGCAGATCGGCCGACTCGATCAACCGGCGCGTAAAGCGGTCGTCGGCTCGACTTGGCGTCGGATCGCCTGAGGGGTGGTTGTGAAGGAGGACGAAGCCGTAGGCACCACGGGTGATTACGGGGCGGAGCACCTCTCGCGGATGAGCGGAGGTTTCATTCAGGGTGCCGGTGCTGATTTCCACGGTGCTGGTGTGACGCAGCCGGGTATCGACGAGAGCAACCAGCAATTGCTCGTGGCGGATCCATGCGAGCCGTGGGGCGAAGGTCTTGTAGATGATGTCGGGTGAGTCGAGGGGCTGCTGGGCCGTTTGCTCGCGAGCGGCGCGGGCTCCGAGTTCGAAGGCGGCGACGAGTTGGCAGGCCTTGGCCAGGCCGAGGCCGGTTTGGCGGGATAGCTCCTCGACGCCTGCGCTGCCGAGCGAGCCGATGGAACCGTAGTGCTCCAGCAGGTCGCGGCCGATCTGGATGGCGCTGCGGCCTTTGATGCCGGTGCGCAGGAAAATCGCCAGCAGCTCGGCATTGTCCAAGGCCCCGGCTCCGAAGCGGGCGAGCTTCTCGCGGGGGCGTTCATCGAGGGGGAGATCGGTGATCCGTAGATCCATGGTCGTATGAACACCGGTTTGGGCGGGGTTGGCGAGAAAATTTTGACGGGCGAAACGTGCGGTAGGACGCCTCGGTGATGGGCCGGAAGGTCTCCGAAGACTGCAAGGGTGGCTTCGTCCGCACTCGGAGAGTGCGGAC